>JAEDLN010000208.1 GCA_016295275.1 Kiritimatiellia bacterium | reverse complement strand
TCCCCATCGCGCCGCCGCGCCATCGGCGCGGTGCGCGGCTTGGCATCCCGCGCCCTTGCCCGTGAGGGCTCCCCACCCCGGGCGGCGCGATGCTTGGCCGCCGGGCCTCCCGGCTCGCGCCGCCGGGCCTAGTCCAAAAAGTGAAACAGCGGCTTCAATTCCTGGATGTTGTGGCGCTGGACAAACGACTTGAATTCCGCCCCCGTCCCGGCCGCATAAATCAGAAGCGCACGGGAATACTTTTCAGCCAGCGAATGCTGCGTCTCCGGAACATGCCGCACAATCGCCCATTTTTCGGCGGTCGACATGCGCGTGAGCAAAAGCGTACTCGTGAACGTCTGCCCGTCCTTTTTGCGCTGATACGTCAAAACCGACCGCGCATAACTCATCGGACGAATGCGGATCGTACGCCCTTCGCACGTCAGATTCTGGTCGATGGGAGTGGCGGTAATGGAAATTCCGACCAGATCCTCCCAGCTGACGGCTTCGCGGAACGGCTTGTAGCCACGCTTGTAGAAATCCGCATGCGCCGGATCGTTCTGGGCCGCTTGACGGAACAGGGTTTGCGCCTTGACCTTCGCGTCTTGCAGCGTTCCGGAACGAAGCGCGTGCGCAAGCTGTCCGTAAAGCTCCAATACCTTTTCCTTGTCGTTCGCCCCCGATTGCCCGGATAATTCCTGCGGTGCAGACAAATCAACCACCTGCTCTCCGTCGGAAGAACCGGCATCGCCATAGCCGGAGGTAGTGTCGCCGTAGCCGGAGGAGACATCGCCATAGCCGGAGGTAGTGTCGCCGTAGCCGGAAGGATCCGCCAAGGTGCCGCCTCCGGTTGCAGCCGACTCGTCTTGTGCGGAAGCATCTTCCATGTTCGCAACATGGACAACGGACGAACGCTCCTCTTCCCCACTCTGCAACGGCGTCGTATTCTCGCCGTTCGTTGCCAATGCCGCCCCTGCGGAAACGGGCTCCTTCGACACAGACAGACGCTTGACCTGCCACCGGGCGACCATTACCAAAACGAGAAGAGACAAGAGCGTCGTACCCGCTCGGAGGATGAACGGAACCTTCGGCCGATCAGCCGTTTTTTCTTTTAAGACCGATAAATTGCTGTAGGCGGACGATCCCCTTCCCGTCAAATTCGCCTTCTTTGTCGGAGCCGTCCCCGCAACCGGTGTTTTCGGTTTGATGGCGGTCGGCGCCGGAGCGGCAGGAGATACCTTGGCGGTGGAAATCTTGCGCGTACCGGTTTTACCCGAAACGGCTGAAGCCGCCTCTTGAGCCGGTGCCGCTACGGAGGCCAGCAAGGGAACGCCTTCCGATTTCTTCGGGGAGGCAACCGTACTGTGGTGCGCAATCCACGTCTTGCCGTCCGGCATGTACGGCAGACGCCCGCTTCGAATGCGCTCAATATCCTCGATGACGTCCTGCCAGTAGTTGTACCGATGGCGAAGGCGCTTTGCCATCATCTTCTGGATCATCATCGAAAAACTCAGCGGAATGGCGGGATTGACGTCGGACGGCGATGGAATGGTGGAATTGTCGTCCTGCTGGCACGCCAACACGCGAACCGGATCCGATTCGTCCTTGAAAGGCGCTTTTCCCGTCACCATTTCGTAGAACAGCGCGCCGAGCGCATACATGTCCGTATGGAAATCGATCGAAGTCAATCCTTCGATTTGCTCCGGAGACATGTAATTCGGCGTGCCGACCAACATGTCGTCATCGTGCTCGTACGGATTCAGCCCGGGACGAATGAACGTTCCCGTCACAAAACGGAAAATTTTCGCATTGCCGCTTTCCGTCACATAGATGCACTGCGGCTTGAGGTTGCGGTGAATGAAGCCGGAATGCTTCCAGGCCGCATCAAGTCCTTCCGCAATCGTACGGACAATCTGCGCGGCGCGATCGGGCTCAAGCGGACCTTCCGCCAATAGATCGGAGAGAAGCATGCCGTCCAACCGCTCCAGAATCACATAGGGCGGTCTCGCATCCGGCGCCGAAATGTCGATGATCTGGATAAAACTGCTGTGGTGCAGACGCGCGACAAACCGGACGAGTTCCTGAAACCAGCTTACCTTGACCTCTACGCCAATATGCTCCTCGCGCAGATTCAACAGGTAGACGTCACGATCCAGCGAAAGCTGGTGGGCTTCCCAGAGCTGGACGAGGGCGGACTCGAAAATCATTTTCTGAATATCGTAGCCCGATATTCTCATCTGATTGTCTCCGGCTGATTCGCTGTTCGTCATGCAACTTCCTATGGCATCAAAACAAAATCGATAAAACCAAAACCGCCTTATTCGCAAATGAATGCAATTCGGGGCGGATGCCTACTCCCAAAAGACGCGCTTACCCCTCGCAGACATCGACGACATCAAAGGCGTAGATGGTCGTGGAACGGTAAACCTGGCCCGGATCCAGACGAATGCTGGGGAAGCCTACCTGATTCGGAGAGTCCGGCGCATGCTGCGTCTCGAAACAGACGCCCGCATGCGGATCGAACCCATAGCCGAATTTGCCCTTGTCTTTCGGCGAGAGGAAATTCGCCGTGTAAACCTGCACGCATGGCTCCGTCGTCCAGACTTCCATCTGACGGCCGCTCTCGGGATGTTCCAGAACAACCGCCTGACTCAACCCGGGCGCAATGCGATCCAAGACGTAATTGTGGTCGAAACCGCCGCCGACCTTCTTCAGATAGGCGTCCTTCTTCGCGCCATGGAGACACTCGCAGAAGGAGGTCGGCTGACGCAAATCAAGCGAGGTCCCTTCAACCGGAAGCACCTTTCCGCTCGGAATATTGCCTTTCAAATGCTCCGTAAAGCGAGAGGCGTTGACCTGAACGTAGTGCCCGCACAAATCCTTGTCCTTGCCACCCGAAAGATTGAAGTAGGCATGCTGGGTCAGATTGACGACCGTCGGCTTGTCCGTGACGGCCATATAATCGATCCGCCACGCGCAATCCTCCATCAACGTGTAGACGACACGCACAAACAGATTGCCCGGATATCCCTCGTCGCCGTCGGGCGAAAGCAATGTCAATTCGATGGAAGGCCCATCGGCTCCGGCAAACGTACGAACGTCCCAAATCTTTTGGTCGAATCCGATTTCACCCCCGTGTAGCGCACAATCCTTTGAATTGTTGGCCAACGGATAAAACGTGCCGTCCAATGTGAACCCGCCCTTCGAAATGCGATTCCCGACACGCCCGATCAAGGCGTTCATATACCCGTTGTCATGATGCTGGGTCGCTTTCGGATAGCCGAGGACGACATCGCCAAGCTTACCGTTCCGATCCGGAACCAGTAACGATTGGACAATTCCGCCAAGCGAACTGACGGTGATGGACATTCCTGCCTTGTTGCGGATCGTGTACGACTTCGGATTCATAACGGGACGCCTTGTGGTTGGAAAAAAAAGCAAAATAGAATCAAACGCTTTTTCCACGCGCTTTTTGCCAATTCGGCTAATCTTGAAAAATTTCACCAAAAGCACATTCGCGCAGAAAAATACACGCCCTAATTGTATGTTTTTCCCCTCTGAAACGCAAGTTGCATTTCACCCCCCGTGCCCCGCTGCCGTGCCCCACGCTCGTGTCCCGCTCCCGTGCCCGCCGACCGCGCGCGCCGCTGCCCCGTTTCCACTCGCACCGCGCGTTCCCCGTCGCCGTGCGCACCGCCCTTGTCCCGTTGCCCGTGCCCGCCGACCGTTCGCACCCCGTGGTCGTGCGCCGTGGTGCGGTCCCGTTGCGGTAGGGCGCGATGTCCCCATCGCGCC
>JAEDLN010000207.1 GCA_016295275.1 Kiritimatiellia bacterium | reverse complement strand
CGGCGCGGGTGTGGGAAGCGGGGCGGGGGCTTCGTTTGCGCATTTGGATCGATTTTGCTAGGATTTCCGTCCGGTTTTACCGAAATTGATTAGGTTATTATCACATACAGCTTTTCATGAAAGCCTATTCTCCAGACGATTTGCGGACGGCGGCGAATATTGTTCGCGGATTATCGATTGACATGATTCAAAAAGCCAAGTCGGGTCATCCCGGGCTTCCGCTTGGCATGGCGGACGTCGTGACGACGCTTTGGCTCAACCATCTTCGGGTTTGTGCGGAGCTTCCGGAGTGGAAGAACCGCGACCGGTTCGTCCTTTCGGGCGGTCACGGATCGGCGATGCTCTATTCTCTGTTGCATCTTTCGGGCTATTCGATATCGATGGAGGATTTGAAGCAGTTTCGCCAGTTGGGCAGTTGCACGCCCGGCCATCCGGAGTGCAATCATGCGATGGGCGTGGAAGTGACGACGGGACCGCTTGGGCAGGGCTTTGCGAATGCGGTCGGTATGGCGCTTTCGCAGGCGATGGCCAAGGCTCGTTTCAATACGCCGGAATGTGCGATTGTCGACCATGACGTATGGGTCGCATGCGGCGACGGCGATTTGATGGAAGGCATTTCGCACGAAGCGGCCTCGTTTGCCGGTTCGTTGCAGCTTCCGCATTTGATTGCGCTGTACGATTCGAATCACATTTCGATCGAAGGCGAGACGGATCAGACGTTTACCGATGACACGGCGCTCCGGTTCAAGTCCTACGGCTGGACGGTTCTGACGGTTGACGGGCATGATCCTGCAGCCATCAACCGCAAGTTGCGTGCGGCGAAGCGTGCGGCGCAGGAAAAGCCAGTTCTGTTGATTTGCAAGACGGTCATTGGCTTTGGTTCGCCGAATCGTTCCGGCAAGGCCAAAAGCCATGGCGAGCCGCTGGGCGAGGACGAGGTCCGTCTCACGAAGCAGGCGCTCGGGTTGCCTGCCGATGTCGATTTCTATTCTCCGCCCGAGGTTCAGCGGATGTTCCGCCTTCATTCCGCCGCCGTTCGCCGGATTGCCCGCGCCTGGCAGAAAAAGGAGAAAGCGTTTCTTGCGGAAGACAGCGAGCAATCGAAGCTGTACAAGGCGTTTTCGAAGAAAGAAATTCCGTCCGGCTTGGTTCAGAAACTGCCGGTGTTTGAGTCGGACAAGCCGTTGGCGACCCGTGCGGCATCGGGCAAGGTTTTGCAAGTCCTTGCGGCGGAAATGCCGTGGTTGATCGGCGGGTCGGCCGATCTCGGTCCGTCCAACAAGACCTGGCTGGATGCGTATCCGGCCGTTTCGGCCACCGATTTTTCGGGACGCAACATTCATTATGGCGTTCGCGAGCTTGGGATGGCGGCGATTCAGAACGGCATTTTGGCGCATGGATTTTTCCTGCCCTTTACGGCGACCTTCTTTGTCTTTTCGGATTACATGATTCCGGCGACGCGTATTGCGGCCCTTGCGCGCCAGCAGGCGATTTACGTCTTTTCGCATGATTCGTATGCGGTTGGCGAGGATGGAGCCACGCACCAGCCGGTCGAGCAGATTTGCGACATGCGTTCGATGCCGAATGTCGTGACGATTCGTCCGGCCGACGCGTCGGAGGTTTCGGAGGCTTGGCTGGCGGCCTTGCGGCGCACGGATGGTCCTACGGCGTTGTTGCTTTCGCGGCAGAATCTTCCCGTTTTCGATCGTCACTCGGTGGCTTCGGCGGCGGGAACGGCGAATGGCGCTTACACGCTATACCAGACGGGCACCGGGACGCCGGAATTGATTCTGATGGCATCCGGCAGCGAGGTATCGCTTGCGCTTGAAGCGGCGCGTGCGCGTCCGCAGCGCAACATTCGCGTGGTTTCGTTCCCGTCTTGGGAATTGTTCGAGAAGATGCCTGCCTCGTACCGGGAATCGGTTTTGCCGGTATCCTGCACGAATCGCATTTCGATTGAAGCGGCGCGGTCGTTCGGCTGGCTCCGTTATGTCGGTGTTTCCGGCGAAAGCATTTCCATGGAAAGCTTTGGCGTATCGGGACCTGCGGGCGTTTTGGCGAAGCACTTCGGCTTTTCGGTCGAGCATGTCCTGGCACGGATCGATGCGCGGCTTGCCAACACGTAAGGACCGTTTTTCAATTGCGGACATGCGGCGAAAGCCGCCTGTCCGCTCCGGGGGATCGCACGTCACACAAAGGCACAGAAAGTTGGTTACGATGGATTCTCTACTCAGCACTCCTTCCGGCGAGCGTGTTCGCATCGCCTTTTTCGGCCGGCGCAATGTCGGCAAATCCTCTCTTTTGAATGCCGTTGCGGGCCAGCAGGTGTCGATTGTTTCGGATCTTCCTGGAACAACGACCGATCCGGTTCGCAAATCGATGGAGTTGTTGCCATTGGGGCCTTGTGTTCTCGTGGATACGGCGGGTTTGGACGATGAGCAGGAAACGGTTGGCGAGTTACGCGTCAAACGGACGCGCGAGGAGCTTCGGGGAGCGGATATTGCGGTTCTTGTGACGGATGGCGAGACCGGGATCGGTCCGTTGGAGGCGGATATCATCCGGCTCTTGCGCGATGCCGGCATTGCGTTTCATGTTGTTCTGAACAAGGCGGATCGCATTGGTGTTTCGGAGGCTCGTCGCGAAGCGCTTGCGCGGCAAGCCGGGACGACGGTTTTTGTTGTCAGCGCCTTGACGGGCGAAGGCGTTTCCGCCTTTCGGGACGGGCTTTCGCACACGTCGATCGACGAACCGGCGAGTCAGCGCATCATCGGCGATTATCTTCATCCGGGAGACCATGTCGTGCTGGTCGTACCGGTGGATTCGGCGGCACCGAAGGGGCGTCTCATTTTACCGCAGCAGCAGACGATCCGGGACATTTTGGATACCGGCGCGACCTGTTCGATTGCGCAGGTTCCGCAGTTGAAAGCGCTTTTGGACGGGCTGCAGAAGCCGCCTCGTATGGTTGTCACGGATTCTCAGGCATTTGCGGAGGTACGTGCGATTGTTCCGCAAAGCGTTTCCTTGACCAGTTTTTCGATTTTATTTGCCCGTTACAAGGGCGATTATTCGGTTCTCAAGGCAGGTGCCGAAGCGGTTGACAAGCTCCGCGACGGCGATTGCGTTCTGATTGCCGAGGGATGTACGCATCGCAGGCAGTGTACGGACATCGGCACGGTCAAGATTCCCCGTTGGCTGGAGGCGTATACGAAGGGGAAGAAGCTCGAGCTTTCCTTTACGAGCGGACGGGGATGGCCTACCGAGGAGGAGCTCAAGCGCTATGCGTTGGTCATTCACTGTGGCGCGTGCATGCTCAATCGGCGGGAGATGCGTTCTCGCATAACGGATTGCATTCGCGTCGGTATTCCGATTGTCAACTACGGCGTATTGATTGCGAAGTTGCGCGGGGTTTCCTTCTCGGAAGATCTCTAGGGCGAAGACGCTCGGCGCGGGCCGGGAGCGCGGGTGTAGGACCGGACGCCGCGCCCTGCGCGGGCCGGGAGCCCCGGCAGGCGATGTGGGCGCACGGAGACGCCCCCGGCAAAACTCTCAGCGTGTGTTCCTTGCCAAGCCGCGCACCGCGGTGGTGGAGCCACCGCGGGCGGTGTGGCGAGCCGCCACGGGCGGTGTGGCGCGGCGGCGCGAGCCGGGAGGGTGGGGAGCCCCCACGGGCGGTGGCGGTCAAGCATCGCGCCCTAGCGTAACGGGACACGAGCGTGGAGCGAGGCGAGGGGAGCGAGGGGTGCGGTTATTTTTAACACAAAGGGGCACAAAGAGCGAAGGGACGGGATGGATAGGAGCACAAA
>JAEDLN010000206.1 GCA_016295275.1 Kiritimatiellia bacterium | reverse complement strand
TTTCCGCGGCAGGGTGCGCGGCTGGGCCGCGCACCCTCCCGCCCCCACTCCCGCGCCCGCGCCCGCGCGCGCCGCGCCCGCGCACAGCCGCTAAAGACTGCGCCCGATGCTCTCCGCAACCGCACGAGCCTTCTTTACCAACCCCGCAAACTGCTCCGGCAAAAGCTGCTGCGGACCGTCGGAAAGCGCGCACTTCGGACAATTGTGAACCTCGATTTCAAGCCCGTCCGCACCAACGGCAATCGCCGCCAGCGCAAGCGGCTCGACATACGACGCAAAGCCCGATGCATGGGAAGGATCCACAAACACCGGAAGGTGCGTCTTCGCTTTCAATACCGGAATGGCCGACAAATCCAACGTATTGCGCGTCGCCGTCTCAAACGTGCGAATGCCGCGCTCGCAAAGAATCACATTCGGATTGCCTTCCGACATAATGTACTCGGCAGACATCAGCAATTCGTTGATCGAATTGGAAAAGCCGCGTTTGAGCAAAATCGGACGCTTGTGACGGCCCAGTTCCTTCAGCAATTCGAAATTCTGCATGTTGCGGGCGCCGACTTGAATGATGTCCACATATTCCATGAACAAATCGATCTGAGACGGATTCGTGATCTCCGAAACAATGGGAAGGCCCGTGCAATCCCGCGCTTCCTTGAGATAGTGGAGACCTTCCGCACGAAGCCCCTGAAACGCATACGGAGAGGTGCGGGGCTTGAACGCACCGCCACGCAACAAAACCGCTCCCGCCTCTTTCACGCCCGCGGCAATCTCCGTGATCATCTGCTGGTTCTCGACGGCACACGGCCCGGCACAGAGAACAACCTTTTGTCCGCCGATCTCTACGCCATTGACATTCAATACCGTATTGTCCGGATGAAACTTCCGGTTCGCACGCTTGAAGGGCTCCTGGACCTTGACGACACGTTCGACGGAATCGAAATTCGAAATCTCCTCCTCCGGCACGCGGGACGTATCGCCGACAAGCCCGACAATCGTCTGCTCCTTTCCGTAAATCGGATTGGTTTTCACCTTGTAACGGGATTCGAGCGTTTCGCAGAGCGCGTCAATATGCTCGCGGGTAATGTCTTGCTTCAGTACGAGAATCATGGTTGGAAAATAGTTGTGGTTGTTGAAAAGGAAAAACGGCTAGGATAACGAGGGCAACCCAAGCCCTTGAAGAACAAGCTCCGCCGTCTGCGCAGGCGTATTGCTGGTCTTGGATTCGACCGAATAATCGCAGAACGAACGGTAAATCGGACGGCGCTGTTGATAGAGAGCCTCCGTGGAGCCTTCGCCGCCATTCGCTTTGGGACGGCTCCCGGCAGGACCGGTCGAAATGCGCTCCCACAAGGTCGAAAACGGCGCATCAAGCGCCACGACAAGCGTGTTCGTATTGCGAATCATCGTGCGATTCGCACCAAAGACCGGCAGTCCGCCGCCGGCCGAAACGACTTCGCTGCCGGGCCGGCTCAAAATGCGCTTGGCCGTGTGGCTCTCTACGGCACGGAAACCGCTCTCGCCGACCGTCGCAAACATCGTCGGAATCGACGTGCCCGATTCTTGCTCCAGAACCTCGTCCAAATCGACAAAGCCAATTCCCAATTTCTGCGCAAGCACCTTTCCGACCGCCGATTTGCCGGAACCCATGAAGCCAATCAGCAGAATTTTGATCGGATGATCGCTGAGCAAATGCCGCGTCAATGCCGGCAAAATCGCGGCCGCCAGCGCATCGCTGTCCAGTTGCAGCTCGGGATTCCAAATCCCCTGCGAAGCAATCGCTTGCCGGACCAGCATGCCAAGCCCTCCATGGGCAATGCCGCCCTTCTTGCGCGTGTTGAGCAACAGCCGCGTCGGAGTCGGATTGTAGACCGGATCGAATACGACCAGATCTTTATGCAGCAAACTGGGATCGACCGGGCATCCGCCCGCATGCGGCCACATGCCGACAGGCGTCCCGTTCAACAAAACCGTCGCGCTTTGCAACGAATCCGACAACGCCTCCGGTGTCGAGGCAATCTCAATCTGGCACCCGCTGGTCGGAAATGCCGCCTGCAAGGACGAAACCAGTGCCTGCGCCTTTGCCGCCGTGCGGCAATACAGCGTCAACGAGTTGGCTCCGGCCGCCACACTCTCGAATGCCATCATGCGAGCCGTTCCGCCCGCCCCCAACAACAAAATGTTTCCGCCGGCCAACGGTAGCCCGTTCGACAAAAAGCCGACCGTGTCCGTATTGTAGCCCTTGCCGTCGCGAGCGATCGTATTCACCGCCCCGCACCGCCGCGCGGCTTTGCTCAATCCCGTCAAAAACGGCAACACCGCCTGCTTGTGCGGAATCGTGACATTCAGACCCTGATAGGTCTGCAACAGTCCCGGCAAACGCCCCGAAAGCTCCTCGGGAGCCAAATCGATGAGGTCATATGTGCCCTTGATGCCGACGGCATCGAAAATCGCTTGATGAATCAGAGGGGAAAGGCTGTGAGCCAACGGATGTCCAAGTAAAGCAAATTTTTTCATATCATGTAGGTAACGAAGAACGGGAAATCTCATCGGAAGCCGCATGCGGAACCCGGTGCAACCCTTCCGGAATCTGGCGGCGATAGGACTCGGCCGTATGCAACAATTCGAAAAGCTCCGTAGAGGGGCGATCCTCAGAAAGCAAGGCGCGAAATTGCTGCAACCGCCGAATGTACGCGTCCAACACCTCGGGAAGCGCAGGAGAAGCACGCAGAATTTCAGTCCAAAGCTTCGGCGCCGAAGCTGCAATACGCGTCGTATCGCGAAATCCGCCGCCAATCAAATCCTTCAACAGATCGTCCTTCTCCATTGCCGCCAATTCCGCCAGCGCAAAGGACGCGACATGCGGCAAATGCGAAATCAAGGCCAACCGATGATCGTGCGTCCGGGCATCCATTTCAAACAGGCGGAACCCGATTTCCTTGAGAAGCGCATGGTAGGCATCGCGAATCTCCGGCCGCACCCGGCAATCCTCCGGCTCGCATAAAATGAAGGCCGCATTGCGGAACAAAAGCGGATTGGCCGCGCCAATGCCAACCCCTTCCGTGCCTGCCATAGGATGCCCGCCAATGAAATTGCCAAGCCCCTTCGCCGCTTCCAATACCGGCCCCTTTACGGAGGCGACATCGCTGAGCAACGGAATCCCAGAGCCCGAAAATCGCGGCAAAATCTGCGAAACCGCCGCCGGCGGCATCGCAAACAGAACCAAATCACAATGCGCAAATACCTGCTCGGGAGCCGACTCCAAGGGGTTGAACACCTCATCGGCCCAATCATTTTCGCGAATGACTCGAAGCGTCTCTTCTTCCGTATCGCCAACAACCAACCGCGGCACCTCCTTCAAGCCCCGAAAGGCTTTGAGAAAGGAACCGCCGATGTGACCGACGCCAAGAATACCAATGGTTCTGAAGTGCATGAGAAAAAAAAGAAGGATGAAACAAGGATAAAAAAACGACAACCTTCATCGCGAGGGTTGCCGGTTGTTTATTCTGATCTGCCGTTTTCTGTAGATCGCATCTGCAGGATTTCTATTCAAATCACGAATCAAATGACAAGGCAACCAACTCCGCATGGCGATAATACCAGCGGTAATCGGAAGTCGTTGTAAATCGATAGAGCGGATTCATGAGAAATCAAATAGAAGCTCGAAAACGAATTCGATTCTGCCACAAACCGATTCCAAACTCAAGTCATTTTTTGGATACGGCCACTCGACAAAGAAAAACGCCCCCCATTTCCCGCCCCCTCGCGCTCCCCCGCCCCGCTCCACGCTCGTGCCCCGCGCCCCCCTCGTGCATCATGGCGGTAGGGCGCGATGTCCCCATCGCGC
>JAEDLN010000205.1 GCA_016295275.1 Kiritimatiellia bacterium | reverse complement strand
AGAGAATTCGGATCCCGAGACGGCATATTTTCGCGGCATGGCGTTGCGCGTTTTGCGTGCACTCGAGTATCTCGAGTCTCTTCCCGAGTGGAATGGCGAGGAGATTCTTGCCGAAGGCGGCAGTCAGGGTGGGCTTCAAGCGGTTTGGGCGGCGGCGCTCGACCGGCATGTCACGAAGGTGAATCCGTCCATCATTTGGTGTTGCGACATCGGCAAGAAGGGGGCTTTCCGGCTCCGTTCGGAGTTTGAGCCGGAGGCGATGCCCGGGTTGCGCTATTACGATTGCGCGAATATGGCGCGGCGCATTACGGCCGAAGTGAACATCGCGCGCGTCGGGCTGGGCGACTACACGTCGGTGCCATCTGGAATTGCAGTTTTCTACAACAACTTGGACAAGGCGAAAACGAAGCGGATATCCTTTGTCCAAGGCTCTCGGCACGGATATGTTCCGCCGGTTGCGGATCGACAGGAATTGCAGTAATGATACGGGTGTTGACAATCATAATAGGAATGATCGCCATGTCGCATTTCTCGTTTGCCGCCTCGCCTTTGTTTGAAAAAGCCGTTGAGGACGCGGCAAAACTGCCGCACCCGCGGCTGTTCGCGTTTGAAGAAGATTTCGAGCGTGTCAAATCGCTTCTACCGGAGGAAGGGGCGCTGAATGCTTGTGCTGCGAGGCGTGTGATTGCGCAGGCGGACGCGCTGGAGGGGGAGCCGGTTCTGGAGCGTGTCCAGAAAGGGCGGCGATTGCTTGGCGTTTCGCGCAAGGCGCTGTACCGCATTTCGCATTTGGCGATGGCATACCGGCTGACGGGCGATCGGCGATATTTGGAGCGCGGAGAGCGTGAACTCAAGGCCGTATGTTCCTTTTCGGACTGGAATCCGTCGCATTTTCTCGATGTCGGCGAGATGGCCTTTGCCGTTGCGCTTGGCTACGACTGGTTGTATGACGGGCTTTCCGAGGCGTCGCGCGCGGAAATCGCCGAGGGGCTTTACCGTCTCGGCTTGCAGTCCGGGCTCCGGGAAGCAGGTTGGAAACGCATGACCAACAATTGGGGACAAGTGTGCCGTGGCGGTCTCATCGGCGTGGCGCTGGCGCTTTGCGATCGGTATCCGGAGGAAGCGGCGAGACTTTTGGAGGAATGTGTCGAAGGTCTGCCGAAGGCCATGGCGGCCCTGGCTCCAGGCGGCTGCTATCCGGAAGGACCGGGCTACTGGAACTACGGCATGAGCTACAATGTCTATGGCATTGCCATGCTTGAGAAGGCCTGCGGAACGGATTTCGGGCTTTGTGCGCAGCCGGGATTCGAGGAATCCGGATATTATCCCGTCCTGACAACGGGTCCGTCGGGAAGGACGGTTGGCACGTCGGACTCCTCCGACAGGCGTTGCGAGAATACGGTTCTCTGGTGGTTTTCCAAGCGTTTTCAAGCACCGGCCGTCATTGGGGAGAAGGAGTTTTACGCCATTCAGGCGCCTTACCGGAAGGGTATGGGAGGCTGGTTGCCTCCGTTGGAAGTGCTATGGGCGGATCCGGCATTCGGGAAACCGGACGGCAAGGGGTTGCCGCTTGTCTGGAATCCGGGCGGATCCGTTCCCATTGTCGTCCAGCGCAGTTCCTGGAAGAAAGATGCCGCATTCGCATGTCTCAAGGGCGGATCGCCGCGTGCGCCGCACGGTCACATGGATGGCGGAAATTTCATTCTCGAGATGGGGGGCGTCCGTTGGTCGCATGAGCTTGGTTGCGAGGATTACCACCGGCTCGAGCAGATGGGAATCAGCCTTTGGCGGATGGAACAGGAATCCACCCGATGGAGTATCTATCGACTCAATTCCGCCGGGCACAGCGTTCCTTCGATCGACGGCGCCTTGCAGCTGGCGAAAGGCAATGCCCGCATCGTATCGGTCGAGGATGGAAGTTCGGGCGGTGGGGGGTCGTCGGTCACGCTTGATCTCACGTCGCTCTATCCGGCGGCGAAATCCGTCACCCGCATCGGTGCGCTTTCTTCGGACGGGAAGACTTACCGACTGAGCGATTCGTTTGCGGGGCTTGCGCCGGGTGCCGTCGTGAAGTGGCAGATGATGACACGTGCAAAAGAAATTCGCAACGATGGAGGAAGCCTTGTTTTGAAGGATGGCGATATGGCCCTTCGAATGCGTGCGACCCTTCCGGAAGCCGTTTGGAAAGTCGATCCTGCGGAAGGCGCGAAACCGCTCAATTCGCCGAACGATGGCGTACAGGCGGTTTCGTTCTCGGTTGTCGCACCGGACAGCGGGGATATCGGCTATTCCGTGATGTTCGAACTGGAGAAATGAAAATGTCATACGTAACGCAAAACGCGGGTCATGCAAAAGTGCCGGGAGTCGAGTCGCTCAAGGTGCATCCCGAGGGTCATTATCTGATGACGGAGAGCGGCCGACCCTTTTTCTGGCTTGGGGACACGGCGTGGGAACTCTTCCATCGGGCGACGCGCGAGGAGGCGATCCGTTATTTGGATAACAGGGCGAAGCTTGGATTCACCGTTGTGCAGAGTGTCGCAATTGCGGAATTGGACGGAATCGGGACGCCGAATGCTTATGGTCGGAAGTCGTTTTCGTTTGTCCGCGGGGCAAAGGAGCCCGAGCCCCTTGTTCCGGAGAAGGGTGAAAACGGCTATTGGGATCACGTGGATTTCATCGTAAAGGCGGCGAACGAGCGCGGAATCATTGTGGCGATGCTTCCGACTTGGGGACGTTGGTGGAAGCAAGATGCGATTTTCACGCCTTCGAGCGGGCGGCGGTACTGCGAGTGGTTGGCGAGACGCTACCGGGAAGCGGGCGTTGTGTGGGTGTTGGGTGGAGATCGCCCGATCGAAACGCTGGAGGAGCGTGCCGTCATCGACGCGATGGCGGCGGGGCTGCGTGCGGGGGACGGCGGTCGGCATCTGTTGACATTCCATCCGCATGGCGGCGGCGCTTCAAGCCAAAGTCTGCCGGACTGCGCATGGATCGATTTTCATATGCGGCAGAACGGGCATACCATCCATTATCCGCAGGATCCCGGGGAACGATATGCCGGAACGTTGCAGGATGCGTTGCGCGAACCGGCCAAACCCGTTCTCGACGGCGAGCCGGTTTACGAGGGGCACCCCGTTGATTTTCGTGCGGACGAGCATGGGCACACCATTGCCGCGGATGTCCGGCGCGCATTCTTCTGGGATCTGTTCAACGGGGCGTTCGGCCACACGTATGGGCATCATTCCATCTGGCAATTCTATTCGCCCGAGCGGCAACCGGTGAATCGTCCCCTCATGACATGGGAGGAAGCCCTTGAAGCACCCGGGGCCCGTCAGTTGGGGTTGGCAAAGCGGCTGTTCGAAGAACGGGCTTTTTTCACGCGCATCCCGGCCCCGGATATTCTCGTACCGTCGAATCCGAAGAGTCTTGTGCCGGGGGCGGGGATGCGAAGATTTGCGGCAACACGCGATCGTGACGGTACATTTGCAATGGTGTACGTGCCGATCGGGTGTCCGTTTACGGTCGATTTCTCCTGTATTCGCTCGGATCGGATTCGTTTGGTATGGTACGATCCGCGGACAGGCGAAGAGCGGAATCGCCATGTGATTGCCAATGAGGGTTGTAGAACCGTTGTCCCGCCGTCGGTTGGCGAACTGCTCGATTGGGTCTTGGTAGCGGATGCCGACCGGTAGGCGGTGGGGAGCCCCCACGGGCGGTGCGCACGGCGGGGCGCGAGCCGGGACCGCACACGGGACACGGGATGCCAAGCCGCGCCGGGTAATGCGCGTGTGAATTTGGCGTGTGTAATGGCGGTAGGGCGCGATGTCCCCATCGCGCCGCCCGGGTAATGCGC
>JAEDLN010000204.1 GCA_016295275.1 Kiritimatiellia bacterium | reverse complement strand
ACGGGGCACGGGCGGTGCTCACGCAACGGGACACGACCACGGGGCACGGGCGGTGCGCACGCAATGGGACCGCACCACGGGGCACGGGCGGTGCTCACGCAACGGGACACGACCACGGGGCACGGGCGGTGCGCACGCAATGGGACCGCACCACGGGGCACGGGCGGTGCTCACGCAACGGGACACGACCACGGGGCACGGGCGGTGTTCACGCAACGGGACCGCACCACGGCGGGGCGTGCAACGGGGGAAACCTGTCAAATTCGATGAAGTTCCTCGAGGGACGATCGCTTGATTTTGAGTTCGTAGTAGAGGAAAAGGAGGGTGCCGGTGAAGACCCATGCCATAGGGCCGGCAATCGAGACGCCGACATAGCCCCACATGCCGAGAAACCAATAGGAGAGTCCGGCTCTTGCCAGCAATTCGCCGATGCCGCCGATAAAGGGAATGGTCGGGAGTCCCATTCCTTGGATGGTATTCCGGAAGATATGAATGGTACCTAAGAAGACGTAGAAGGGGCAGGTGCAGAAAAAGTATGTCCGCAACAGACGGTAGTGGTCGGGTTCTGCGTATGTTCCGAAAAAGAGATCCGCAATTTGGTTGGAAAATAGAATCATGAAGATTGCTGCAAACAGGGTCCAGGCAATCATAGCTTTCAGGCAGGCCTTGACGCCCAAGTGGATGCGGTCGAGTTTTCCGGCGCCGATATTTTGTGCGGTATACGTCGCAAGCGTAATGCCGATTGCGGTATGCGGAATGGCCGCCAACCATTCGAACCGGCATCCGGCAGAGATGACGGAGATCGCTTTTGGACCCAGAGTATTGATCGCAGATTGCAGAACGATGATGCCGATTGCCGTAACGGAAAATTGGAGCGCGGTCGGGACTGCGTTGTAGAGGTGTTTCCAGATAAATCGCCAGGATAGATTCCAGTCCGATTGGCGGAGGCGGAATTCGGGAAATCTGATGACGGCATACGAGAGACAACCGATGGCGGCCAGAAGGGTCACGAGAAGGGTTGCCGCTCCGATGCCATGGTAGCCCCAATGGAAGGAACCGACAAAGAGGATATTGAAGAAGACATTGAGAACGGCAACGATCGCGAGGAAGATCAGCGGGGTCGTACTGTCTCCCAAGGCCCGGATTTCCGAGAATGCGAAATTGAAGAGGGTAGTCGCGAGAATGCCGCCGAAGATCCAATAGAGATAAACGGAGCTTCCGGAGAAAAGCGTATCGGGGCATTTCAGAAGGCGGAGCATTGCCGGAATAAGCGGAATGACAATGGCGGAAACGACGAGGGCGCCTCCGAGACTGATGAGTGCGGAAGCGGCGATTGATTTGCGGACGCCGGTTTCGTCGTGTGCCCCGACCAGCTGGGAGGTGATGAAAGAAGTGCCGGAGCAAAGGCCGATGATGCCCCCCAGCACCATAAACACGAGGGGTTGCGTAAGACCGGTGGCGGCGATCGCATCGCCGCCGAGATAGCGTCCGATGACGATGGTATCGACGGTTCCGTAGAGTGTTTGCAGGAGCGTCGACAAGAAAATCGGGATGGAGAACCGAATCAGCAAGCGGATTGGATCCCCTTCGGTCAGATCGAGGCTGCCGGTATGTGCGAAAAAGGAACGGAGGCCTTTCATAAATGGGAAGGAATGCGATGAATGGAATGCTTCGCAAAAGGTGGGGGATTCTAGCAGAAATGAATTTGCCTGCAACCGCCGAAGGACCCCGTTGGGCACCGATGCGCCGGGTCGAAGATTGTGCGGCGCTATTGCTTCAAATTCAGCACGGCGGACATTTCCGCCTTGAAGCGATTGTGTCCAAAACGCCTCGCCGCTGCCCGGCACGATTCAGCGGACCACTCGCGCGATTCGAACTCCTCGATCGCATTGCAAATCGATTCGACCGTCTGCTTCCGGAAGAAAAGTCCGGTTTCGCCCGGAGAAACCGTTTCCAAGGCGCCGCCCATGCCATAGGCAATGACCGGCGTGCCCGCGGCCTGTGCTTCAACGGGTACGATGCCGAAATCCTCCACGCCAGGAAAGATGAGTGCGCGAGCGCGGCCGTATGCGTTTTTCAATTCTTCGTCGCCAATGCGACCGAGAAACGAAACGGACGGATTGCCGGCATAGAGTTGCTCAAGGCGTGCGCGCAATTTGCCGTTCCCCACGACAACCGCCCGTCTTCCCATTTTTACGCACGCCTCCAGCGCAATATCCGCCCGCTTGTAGGAAACAAGTTCGCCGGCGATCAGATAGTAGTCTTCTTTTGGATATTCGCCGCGGAAGAAATCGACTTCGACGGGTGGATTTACCACGATTGATTCCCGTCCGTAAATGCGTCGGATGCGCTCGGAAACGAAGCGGGAATTGGCCACAAACACATCCACCGATTCTGCGCTTCTGAGATCCTCGCGCCGCAGATATCCGGTCCACAACTTCATTGCCGCCCGCCCGGCCAGTCCGGCCGCGGCGTAATAGTCGTCATACATATCCCAGACATAGCGCATCGGCGTGTGGCAATAGCAGACGTGTTTTTGTCCGGGGCGACGAACGATTCCCTTGATTGGACCGGACTCGCTGGAAATCACGAGATCGTAAGCGGAGAGATCGAGCCGACGGCTTGCCAGCGGCATCAGCGGCAGATAGGCCTGCGGCTTCTTCCGTCCCCAAGGCAGTCGTGCGATAAAGCTTTCCGTAACGCGATGTCCGTGCCAGAAAGGTTCTTTTGACGAACCATCGCGCATCGGTTCGGCAAACGCATGCGTAAAGATGTCCGAATCCGGCAACATCTCAGCCAAAGCGGCGAGAACCTTTTCGCCGCCACGCATGTTCGTAAGCCAATAATGGAGCAGTGCTTGCTTCATGGGGTGAACCTTTCCCGCCGTGCGTAGACCGACATTCCCAAACACCGCTTTGACCGATCCCGAAGCAGTTTGACGAAGCGCCTTCTGAAACGTTCACGCGTTCTTTCGAAGATCGTCGGGAGACGCGATGCCGTCGGCGTGTTGCCGAACGTGTGCGCAGAAGCGATGGAAAACAGCGAGCCGATCGGACGGTCGACGAGCGGCCGAAGCCGATCGGTCTTGTCGATCTCCATACAGTCATTCTGTACGATTTTCTCGAGCGTGTCGATATCTGTCGCGCATTTTTCCATAGCGGGAATCGTACCATACCATGCCCTGCGGGAGCAAATAATGCCATTGGCCGACAGCGCATGGCGTTGCATTCTGACAAATGGCTCCGGGATAGGCTAGGGGAGGACATGCCTTGAATCAAATCGTAGAATTCCGATTCTCAATGGGCGTGGGAGAAGCGGAAGATTGCGCCGCAAGCGAGCATCGCCGAATTCCGTCAAATCGATAGAATTGTTCTCGTATCGCGGCACGAAACGCATTCGGAAGGTGTCCGAAGCGGTCGCGGAATGGAATTTAGGTGTCCTCTTGCGGCAGGGGAATGTAGGTTGCGATGGGGATCTGATCGGAATGCCACTCAAGAAACGACAAAAAAAGAAACGAATCCTGCAAAGTGCAGAATTCGTTTTGAAAAAAATGGCGGAGAGAGGGGGATTTGAACCCCCGGTACCAATAAACATGGTACGACGGTTTAGCAAACCGCTGCCTTCGGCCACTCAGCCATCTCTCCGGGTTTGCGCGCAGTTGCGCAGTGATGTTGCGGAAAAGGATACGATAGGGATCGTTTTCTGTCAAGGGATAAATCGTAGCATGCGAGGGTTAGCTCTCGAATCAATCATTGTCCCTTTTTCCATCAACGACGTTTCTGTCTGGGGGTATTGCGTGTGAATATCGCATGGGTAATGGCGTGCGGCGACGGGGCGCGAGCCGGGAGGGTGGGGAGACCCCACG
>JAEDLN010000017.1 GCA_016295275.1 Kiritimatiellia bacterium | reverse complement strand
ATCTCATCCGCTCCACCATTTTTCAAAACGACTTCCTTCCTGCAGCAAACTCGCCGTTGCGAGGATGATTCCGATCATCAGCAAACAGGAAACGCAAAAAAGGAAATCAAATGCCTAAGAAGAAGACCAATAAGGCAGCTTCCAAACGCTGCCACCTCACCGCAACCGGTAAGGTTCTGGCGACGAAGGCCGGCAAACGCCACCTTCTTTCCTCCAAAACCCGTAAGCAAAAGCGGAATATGCGCGGTACCAAGCTTCTCGGTTCCGAGACGCAGACCAAGACCATCCGCTCCATGCTCAGCGCATAACCCGTTAATCGATTTGGAGAAATAATATGTCCAGAGCTACCAATGCACCCGCTTCCCGCGAACGTCGCCGCGGACGGCTTGAACTCGCAAAAGGTTTTTATGGCGGACGCTCCAAGCGCTTCCGTACCGCTACCGAGGCCGTCGCACACGCGCAACGTTATGCAACCGTCCATCGCAAGACCCGTAAACGCGATTATCGCTCTCTGTGGATCGTGCGTATCAATGCCGCCGTCCGCGCTGAGGGTATGACCTACTCCCGCTTCATCGAAGGGCTCAACAAGGCCGGAATCAAGCTTAACCGCAAGGTCCTCGCCGATATCGCCGTTTCCGATCCTACCGCTTTCGCAGATCTCATGAAGAAGGCTCGCGAAGCTCTCGCCTAAGGAGATAATTTCAGATGAAAAAGGGAATCCACCCCGAATACGGTCCCGCTACCGTTACTTGCTCTTGCGGAAACGTCTTCCAAACGAACTCCACCGTCAAGTCTATGACCGTCAACTCTTGCTCCGCTGGCCATCCCTACTATACCGGCAAGAAGACATTCGTTGACACGGAGGGACGGATCGACTCCTTCAAACGCCGCTTCGCCAACTACAAAAAGGCCGGCAAGTAGTCGACAATCGCTCTCCCATCTCCCAACCGCGGAGAGCACAAGATGCGGTCCCGACGGGGCCGCATCTTTCTTTTTCCCCTCCGCATATCCGTTCTTCGAACCTCCCTACCGCTTTGAACCATGATCGCGAAAGAGAATGTCGAGAAAATCCTGCTCCGCCTCCGCGAAGTCGAACACTTGCTGGCCTTGCCGGAAACCTCCGCCGACCAAGGAACCTACCGGAAACTCGTCCGCGAACACGCGAATCTGCGTAAACTCGAGGAACGCGCCGCCATCTACTACCGGACGCTCGATACCATCGAAAACGATCGGCAGATGATCGCAGATCCAAACGGAGATCCGGAACTGGTCGAACTCGCACAACTGGAACTCGCAGAGTCCGAGGCCGCTCTCCCAAACGCGGAAAAGGCACTCTCCCTCGCTCTCTTGCCGCCCGATCCGGATGAACACCGAAACGCGATGCTTGAAATCCGGGCCGGTACCGGTGGCGACGAAGCCGCAATCTTCGCCGGCGATCTCTTCCGGATGTATTCGCGTTATGCCGAAATCAAAGGATGGAAAATCCAAATCCTGTCCTCCGCACCAAGCGAACTCGGCGGTTACAAGGAAATTTCATTCCTCGTCCAGGGCGATGGCGCTTTCTACCATCTTCGATACGAAGGAGGCGGTCACCGCGTCCAACGTGTCCCCGAAACCGAGGCGCAAGGACGTATCCATACCTCCGCCGCAACCGTAGCCGCATTCCCGGAAGCCGAACCCGAAGATGAACTCGTCATCCGCCCCGAAGATCTGAGAATCGACACCTATCGCTCCGGCGGCGCCGGCGGTCAGCATGTCAATAAAACCGACTCCGCCGTCCGAATCACACACCTGCCGACCGGTGTCGTCGTCCAGTCCGAAGAGGAACGCTCCCAACACCAGAACAAGGAAAAATGCATGTCCGTCCTGCGCTCGAAAATCCTTGCGGCGCAACGTGCCTCCGAAGAAGCGAAGCTCGGCGCGGAGCGAAAGGACATGATCGGTTCCGGCGATCGTTCCGAACGAATCAGAACCTACAATTTTCCGCAAAACCGCCTCACCGATCACCGCATCAACCTGACCCTCTACTCCCTCGATCGGATCATGGAGGGTCTCTTGGACGAACTGCTCGATGCACTCGTTTCCCGTAACGAGGACCTTCGACTGCAAACCCAACTTTCCAAAATCGCAGGAGACTCCGACCCTTCCGCAGAATAGCTTATCCCCCGCGCCGGAACTTGTTTTCTAGACAAATGCAACGGATTTGCTATTCTTTTTCCAAAACGTCAACCCCTTCCGTCCGGCTCGCGCCATCCCCATCCCATGCTGCAGCTTTTTCTGAAAACGTTCGGTCTCGTCTTTCTCGCTGAAATGGGAGATAAAACCCAACTCTCCGCTCTCGCACTCGCCGCTTCCGCGAAAATGCCGCACGGTAAGTTGGTCGTTTTTGCCGGATCCGCTCTTGCACTCGTCTTGACCTCCGCTATCGCCGCCGTCTTTGGCGAGGCAATCTCCCGGTGGATCTCTCCAAAATGGGTGCGCACCGCTTCCGGCATCCTCTTCCTCGTATTCGGCATCCTCCTTCTGCATGAGGCGTTCCAAACACCCGAAACGCCCCAAGAAACGACAGCCCCTGTCACCGCAGAAGCGTCGTGCAAATAGCCCCTCACCCCTTTTCCCGCCAATACCATGAAGGACTTGCCCTCTTCATGGGTCGATTTCCAAAAGGATGACGCCCACTGTCGCCGCGAACGAAAAAAGGCGCGCGATTTGCAGAAATCCGCTTGGTGGAAAGCCAAACTCCGAGCCGGCATTTGCCATTACTGCGGCAAAAAATTTCCGCCGGACCAATTGACGATGGACCATGTGATTCCCGTCGCACGCGGCGGAACCTCAACCCCGGGAAATATCGTACCTGCCTGCCGGGCCTGCAATAAAACAAAAAGCTGCTTGACCCCGGCCGAACAAATCCTCGACCGCCTCGATCAACTGGATCGAGAAAAAAACGACTTGCCATGAATATCCTTGACTGCGATTTTTTGATTATCGGATCCGGACTCGCCGGACTCTCCGCCGCGCATTACCTTGCGCCGCACGGCAAGGTGGTCGTTGTGACAAAACGCGAAACGCAGGATTGCAATACCAATTTCGCACAGGGCGGCATCTCCTGCGTCACCCTCGCAGACGATTCCTTCGAGAAGCATATCGCCGATACGCTCGATGCCGGTGCCGGACTCTGCAATATCGAGGCCGTCCGCGCAATCGTCGAAGACGGTCCCGCCCGCATGGACGACCTCCGGAACATGGGATTGCAATTCGATCAAACAGCCGACGGCACCCCGGACCTCGGTCGCGAAGGCGGTCATACCATGCGCCGGATTCTCCATGCCGGCGATATCACCGGACGCAATATCGAGAAAACCCTGATTCAGGCAACCGGACATCAGCCCAATATCCGGATTCTCCAATACACGCACGCCATCGACTTGGTCACGACCAAGTCCTCCGACGGCAGACCCTCTTGCATCGGGGTCTATCTGCTGAATACGAAAACCGGCGAAATCTCCGCCGCACGCGCCCGCAACATCATCCTCGCAACCGGTGGCGCCGGTAAAGTCTACCGCTATACCTGCAACCCCGATGTGGCAACCGCCGGCGGTGTCGCAATGGCTTGGCGCGCAGGTGCCGATATCGAAAATATGGAATTCTTCCAGTTCCACCCGACCTGCCTCTACCATCCGGCTGCAAAAAATTTCCTGATCTCGGAAGCGGTTCGCGGCGAAGGCGCCGAACTCGTCGATGCCAATGGCGTGCCCTTTATGGCTCGCTACGATCGCCGGGGCTCCCTCGCACCACGCGATATCGTCGCTCGCGCAATCGACCACGAAATGAAAACCCGCGGCTTGCCTTGCATGTATCTGGATATCCGAAGCAAAGGAAAGGAATTCCTGACCAAACGCTTCCCGAATATCTACCGCGAATGCCTGCGCTTCGGAATCGATATGGCAACAGACCTCATCCCGATCGTCCCCGCAGCCCACTATTGCTGCGGCGGCGTGAAGGCATCCGTCGACGGACGGACCAATATCGAGGGACTCTTTGCAATCGGCGAAGTCGCCTGCACCGGCTTGCACGGAGCAAACCGACTCGCTTCCAACTCCTTGCTGGAAGCAATCGTATGCGCCCACAAATGCGCCGAATGGATCGCCGCCAATCCCAGAGAATTCCCGACCGCCACCATTCCCGATTGGATCTACGGCGATGCGGTTCCTTCCGATGAACTCGTAATCGTGCGCCATAACTGGGACGAAGTGCGAACCTGCATGTGGGACTATGTCGGCATCGTCCGGACTAACCACCGCCTTGAACGGGCTTTGCACCGGATCGAAAACCTGCGGCACGAAATCCGACAGTACTACTTCGATTACTCGGTCACATCCGAAGTCCTCGAACTGCGCAATATCGCCGATACCGCTTACCTGATCATCAAAAGTGCCCTCCAACGCAAGGAATCCAGAGGCCTTCATTACACGCTCGATTATCCGAATCGTCTGGAGAAAACAACCGACACGATCCTCTCCGGATATGTCTTGCCTTGAATCACGAAAACACCGGAAAAAACGCAACAATACGGCTCCGGTTGAACCCCCTCTTCCATCCCCCTGTCTACCTATGAGCAATACGGTTCCATATCCCCTTCGAAACGCACTCCCGATTCCTGAGGAGACACTTGAACGCTATACGAAAAAATGCGCAAAATCCTCCGAAATCGATCCTTCGCTCTATCAGACATACGACGCCAAACGCGGGCTGCGTAACGCCGATGGCTCCGGTGTCCTCGTTGGCTTGACCACCGTCGGCGCCGTCGTCGGATACTCCATCGTCGATCGCGAACTCGTCCCCGTTCCCGGACGCCTGTTCTACCGAGGAATCGAACTGCACGACCTCGTCAAGGGCTTCCAAACCGAAAAACGCTTCGGCTTCGAAGAAACGATTTTCCTCTTGCTCATGGGATACCTCCCCAATAAAAAGGAACTGCAGGAATTCTTCGACGTCCTCGATCATCAGCGCCCGCTTCCCCCCCATTTCAAGGAGGAGGCGATTCTCGGCATGCCATCGCCGGATGTCATGAACAAACTCGCTCGATGCGTCCTCGCTTCCTACGCATTCGACGAAAATCCAGACGAAGTCTCCATCGCCAACATCCTGCGCCAGTCCATCGGCTTGATCGCACGATTCCCGACCTACGCCGTCTACGGCTATCAGGCCAAATCCCACTACTATGGCGGCAAGAGCCTCCATATGCGGATCCCGGATCCCGGTCTCTCGACCGCCGAACACATCCTTTGCCTCCTCCGCCCGCACGGCGCCTATACTCGCCTCGAAGCGGAACTGCTTGACATCTGCCTCGTCATCCATGCCGAACACGGCGGCGGCAACAACTCGACCTTTACGACCCACGTCGTCTCCTCTTCCTACACCGATACCTACTCCGCCATCGCCGCCGCATGCCTTTCCCTCAAGGGTCCCCGCCACGGCGGTGCAAACCTGCAGGTCATGAAAATGATCGAAGATATCAAGGCACATGTGAAAGATTGGTCAAACGAAGCGGAGCTGACCGATTACCTTGCCAAAATCCTCGATAAAAAGGCTTTCGACAACTCCGGTCTCATCTACGGTCTCGGCCACGCCGTCTACAAGGTCTCCGATCCCCGCACCGAAATCCTGCGCGAAAAGGCAGCTCAACTCGCCTCCCAGACGCCGGAATACCAGGAGGAATTCAACCTGCTCAACAATATCGCCCGAATCGGCAGCCAACTCCATATGGAACGCCACCATACCGAATTCCCGCTCCCACCGAACGTGGACTTCTATTCGGGCTTTGTCTACAAGATGCTCAATATCCCCACCGAGCTCTTTACCCCGCTTTTCGCCGTCGGCCGAATCCCCGGCTGGTGCGCCCACCGCCTCGAAGAATTCAACGGAAACTCGCGCATCATCCGCCCCGCCTACAAGTGCATCAAAAAGCCGATCGCCTACGTTCCGATGGATAAGCGGAAGTAAATCCATTCCGCACGCCCGACAATAGCATTTCCAGCCTCTCCGGCTTTCGAGAAATGACGCTCCGACAACAAGCCGAGTGTACGCAAGCACCGTTCCGGACGAGCCCGTTCCGGACTCTTTTGGAACGGTGCGCTTCCACTTCTCCGATTCCCCCAAAAACAAGCCGCCCCGTCGTCGTCTCGGCACCAATGGCCGAAATTACCGATGCCGCATACCGCGTCCTCGCTTTCGAACAGGGCGCCGATGCCTGCTGGACCGAAATGGTCTCCGCCGCCGGCCTTGTCCACGACTCCCCCAATACCCCGCCGCACCTCGAAACCCTTCCCGAAGAGAACGGAAAACCCGTTATCGTACAACTCTACGGCTCCAATCCGTCCGAAATGGCTGAAGCCGTTCGGAAGGTCTCCGATCTCGGACGCTTCTACGCAATCGATATCAATGCCGGATGCCCCGCTCCCAAGGTGGTTCGCTGCGGTGGCGGTTCCGCCCTCCTCAAAGATCGATCCCTCTACGGACGCGTCATCGCCGCCGCCGTCTCCGCCACCCGTCTCCCCGTAACCGTAAAGACGCGTATCGGACTCTCGCCGGACCGACAGTCGTCCGCCTCCGCAGAAATCGCCAAAATCGCCGAGGAAAACGGTGCCGCGCTTCTCACCATCCACGGTCGATACGCCTCCGCATTCCACTCCGGCCCCTTGGATATCCCCGCGCTTGCCGCCGCATGCAATGCCGTCCGGATTCCCGTCCTCGTCAATGGTGCCATCGATTCCCCGAATGCCGCACGGAACCTCCTTCGCGAAACCGACGCCGACGGCGTGATGCTCGCACGGGCCGCTATCGGAAACCCTTCCCTTTTCCGGCGGACCATTACCGCACTCGAAAACCCGGATGCAATCGATACCCCGCCTTCACCCGAGTTCCAACGATCCCTCTTCCTGCATCACTTGGATGTCGAGCGACGCCTGAAAACAGCCCTGAAACAACCCGATCCGGAACATATGACTGTGTTGGCATTCCGGCGGTTCCTCTTTCTGTATTTTCGCGGACTTCCCGGCGCCGCCGCCCTGCGCCGCCGTCTCCAGACGCTCGAATCGCTCGATGAGGTCCGAATGGCCGTGCAATCCCTATTTTAAGCTTTCCCTTATACCCGCAGGGGCTCCCCGCTTACACCCCGTTGCCGCGCCCCTTCGCCGCGGTCCCGTTGCCATGCGCCCTCGCTCGTTTCCCCCGCCGTGTCCCGTGGTGCGGTCCCGTTGCATGTCCCCATCGCGCCGCCGCGCCGCCGGCGCGGTGCGCGGCTTGGCATCCCGCTCCCCTCGCCGCGCGCCCTCGCCGCGGTCCCGTTGCCATGCGCCCTCGCTCGTTCCCCCCGCCATTACGCCCGCGCATTATACCCGCTCATTACCCGGGCGGCGCGATGGGTCGCCCGTCGGGGCTCCCGACTCGCGCCCTACCGGCCATTACACCGCGCTTCCTCGCTCGCGCCCTCGCTCCCACCCCCTCGCCGCTCCTCGTGGCATGGTCCCGCCGCCGCGCCATCGCCCGCGGTGGCTCACCGCCGCGATGCGGC
Organism: Kiritimatiellia bacterium; assembly: GCA_016295275.1. GTDB lineage: Bacteria > Verrucomicrobiota > Kiritimatiellia > RFP12 > UBA3636 > JAEDLN01. The sequence continues at coordinate 11,720 of JAEDLN010000017.1, read as the reverse complement.
CGCCACCGCCCGTGGGGGCTCCCCACCCGCCCGGCTCCCACCCCCGTCGGGGATTGCGAAAGGTAACGCATCGGATTCGGTGCGTTTCCTTTTGCAAACTACGCTGCATTTTTCGGTAGGACCTCGGCTATTGCGAAGATTTGCTTTTTTTCCTATCATGGCAATCGTAAATATTCGAGACCTGTTTGAACCTATGTCTTTTCCCCTTTCAAACCTCACGGGAGCCATCGCGCTTTTCGCTGTCCTGTTCGCAGGCTGTTCCAAAATATCCCCGGAAGAAGCTGTTTCGAAGGGACAGCAAGCCCTTGCGAACGGACGCTATGAAGAGGCCGCAACCTATCTCAAAACGGCCTCCAAGGCATATCCCGAAAATGCCGCCGTTTTTTACAATCTGGGAATGGCAAACCTGCTCGCCAACCATAACCGGGCGGCCGAATCCGCATTTCAGAGAGCCATCGAACTCGAAAAGGACCCTGAAAATACCGCTGCCTATCAGGGACTCGGCGAAGCACGCCGCAAACGCGGCAACTTCGAAGGTGCCTCCGCCGCTTACCGCGTCGCCATCCAACGCTCCTTCCGAAAACCGGATCTCCTTGCCGGACTCGCCGCTTGCGAAATGGGAGCCGGAATCATCGGCTCCGCTTGCAATTATCTCAATGAGGCCCTCGAACTCGATCCAAATAACCCGGTGGCCCTCTACAATGACGCAATCCTCCATTCCCGCCCCGCTTCCGAATACTTCGATCAAACGAGAGCCGCAAAACATTTTTGGGAATTTCTGGGAAGCACCGTTGCAAACGAAAATCCCGAACAACGCGAAATCGCCATCCGAAAATTGGCCGAGCTGAATCAAAACCGCTCCCCGGAACTTCAAGATCAAATCGACAACTTCGTCATGATCTCCTACGACAATCCGCCTCGCATTCGTGCCCAGCGCCTTGCCGAAGCCATTAAGATGGACTACTCCAATTACGAGCTTTGGGAAATTTTCATCTCCGCTCTCGAAGCCGCAAAGCTCACGCCCGAAGCCATCGAGTCCGTCCGCCGGAAATGCGCAATCCGATTCCCCGGAAATCCCGCTTTCCAAAAGACAGTGCCGTAGAAGCCGCGCGCTTTTTATTGCCGATCTAGCCGCCGTCCATCGCCTCTCTTCCCGAAACGGCTCGCCTACGCTCCTATTTGTTTGGTGTATATCGTGCCGGGAATCCGGCTTGTTGCGGCTTTTCTTTCCAGTCTCTCAGCACGCCCTTCCGCTTCTTACGATGCAAACGCTTTTCCCTTTCTTGGCAACCGTGCCGCAAACCATTGGAGGATGGATCGATGTCGTTTTTCTCATCTTCCTCGTCTATATGATCGCAATCGGTCTATTGCGCGGCGCAAGCCATGATATCGCAACGACATGCGGAATCATCGCCTCCCTTTTCCTATTCCGGTTTCTGTACGGGCTGATCGCTCCATACGTCAATCCGGATGTCATTTCGCAACACCTCGCTGGAATTGCCGTCGCCGTCGTTTTGACAATTCTGATCGCCCGCCTCTTCATCGTCCTTCTCAAGCGCTTCCTGAAAATCGTCTTCGTCGGTCCGCTCGATACCATCCTCGGACTATTGCTTCGACTCGTGATCTATGCCATCCTCTGCATCCTGATTCTCGCGCCTTTTCGCCTTTTCCCCGGACAAGCCTTGCAAGAGACGCTGTTTCAAGATTCGATGGTCGGAAAACAGTGCGCGCCCGTCATTGATTCCCTATTGCCTCCCAGATAGATTTCCCGATTTTCTCTCCTTTCCATGAACGTTCTCTGGTACTACTCCGTCAAAGGAAACTGCTCCGCACCTCTCTCCTGGTCCCAATTGCGGGAGGCCGCAAAAAAAGGCGATTTCGGTCCCGATGATTTCGTCTGGACCGCCGGCTATGGCAAAGAATGGAAGAAGGCTTCCTCGATTGAACAACTTTTCCCACCTGCTTCAAAATCGCCTGTCCCCGCCGCGGAAAGCCCTTCCTCGCAAGAGATCCCCTTGCCGCAAAACAACACCAAAGAAACAAATGGCCCAGTCTTGGCCAATCCGTCCCAAATGGACGAAAAATCCGTGGAAGGAATGATGAAACGCCGGATTGCGCGGTTTCTTCGACAGCCTTCCCCATTCGAGCCGCCAAAAGGTGTGCCGCTGGCGGCCTTGCGGCATGTTGGCTTGCCGGCTTTGTTCGCACAGGCATGGAAGGCAATGGTTTTTCTGCTCTTCAAAAATTTCACCTTCGGCCGCTTTCTGATCATCGCCGGGGCCGTTTTTCTGAACATCTTGGGCAGCTCCCCGATCGTTTCATTCGGAGAACTGCGGCCAGAAGACCTGCAAGTCTATCGGAACCGCTTCGAGCTGGCCGGTATTATGGATGCCTCTTTCTTTTCGAATCTGTCGGCAAATTTACGTTCCTATCGACAAGATCCGCAAGCATTTCTGCAAAACCTGCAAACCAACCGGGAATCGATTCTCCAATCCTTTTTGAAGGATTTCCATGAGTTGTCTTTTTCAGTTGCCGATTGGTTCACCGGCATGAATCTGGTGCGCGCTGGATTCCTCCTGGCAATCGCTTTCGGAATCCTTCTCTCTTGCTATCTGACAAGCTGGTTCCTTTCCCGCGGTTGGACGCTTCTGGTGACCCGGATCTACCGTCCCGCCGATCGTTTTCCCGACTCCTTTTTGCTGAGCCAGCCCGCCGCATCCGTCATCCAAAAGGGATTCTTTTTTGTGACGCTCTTTTTTTACCTTGCACGAATCGGACTCTTTGGCATCGCTTTTCTCTGCGCCGCCCGAACGCCCGCCGAAACGGACCTATCCCAAGATTCTCTAACCGTTTGGTTTTCCACCTTCTTGGCACTTGAACTTTTTCGCGGATTCCTGATTTCCTGGATCCGGGACTTCACGACGCCCCGCATCATGCTGCTGGGAATCGGATTCCGAAAAGGACTTCTCCTCTCGCTGAAGGATTTCGGTCTGTGGTTCTTCGGCTATATCATCCTGATCGGTTTTCTCTCCACGCTCTATCTCCAGCTGATTTTCGCATTCCTTCCGGAAATCGTGGATTTCCCCATCCTGCTGGCTCTTTTCCTCCCCCCCGTTTTCCTGCTTCGCGCGCTCTTTGCGCTGAATCTCATCTTTCGCCGCCGCCCCGAACTTCGGCGCCTCACGCCAGCTTCGCCGATTCAGATCCAGGTCAATGGGTATCCATCCGGAAATTCCGCTCCATGACGCGTTTCATTTTCTCCGACGTCTCCCCAAAAAGCCGAAACGAGCCAACGAAGCGGCAATGGCTCGTGGCAGCTCTTGTCTGTTCCGGATTCTATTTGCTCCTTTCGGCCGTCTCCTGCCGGCAACAGCAAGCCGCCTCCGAAACGCCCGCTCCGACATTCTTCAGCGTACTGTTGACAGCCCTCCTCCCGTCTATACTCGCGCTGGCCGTTGCAAGGTCTGTATTCCGAGCCCCGATGGCCTCGCTCATCCGCATTGTCGCGTGGCCGAACAACTCGAAATCGCCTCTCCGAACCTTCTTCTCTTTCTTTCTCGTTGGCCTTCTGCTTGGTCCCGTTTTTGCGCAGTTCAGCGGTTGGATGGAAAGCCTTCTTTGCCACTTGTTCCATCTCGAAGCAGAAATGCAGAGCGCCGTCTCCGCCGTCCTTGCGCCAACCGAAAACCCATGGATACGGCGAATTCTCGTGCTGTCCATTTTTACGCTGATCCCCCTCGGTGAAGAGCTCTCCTTCCGAAGTCTCATATTCGCCGGCTTTCGAAACGCCCTGGAAGAGCGCATTCCTTGCGCACGCGCCATCGCCGCCGTTGCCGGGTCTCTCGTTTTCGCCGCCGCACACATGGATGTTTTGCGGTTTGTCCCGCTTTTTGTTTTTGCCCTCTGCCTCTGCTTCGCCTTTCAACGCAAGGGCCTGCCCGCCTCATTCGGAATGCATGCCGGCTTCAATGCGGCAAACCTCGTCCAGCTTTTCCTGTTTTTATGAACCCGATCCTTTTTTCTCTTCGCTGCCCAAAGGAAGGTCTTCTGTTTGGTTCGCATCGCCTCTTCCCCAATCTCGATTTCAAATGGCGCAAGGGTGAACACTGGGGCATCGTCGGACCGAATGGCTGCGGAAAATCCGTCCTTATTCACATCATCTGCGGCTCCCTCTTCAAGCCCGAAGCCGATTTGGAATACGCCTTCGAAGCGCCGAACGGCGGCGATCCGGAACAGGCGATTTCTCTCGTTTCGCTCGAAAGCCAAGCCGCCCTCCTCGCGAAAATGGAAGCCTATGTCCAAATGCGCTGGAATAGCTCCGAAGAAGAATCGTCTCCCCTCGTCGATGACTTTCTCTCGCAGGACCAAATCGATGAAATCGCTCCCTACGAACAGCGGACGCGCACCGAAGAAGAACGCAGCACATTCCGGATTTTGCGCGAGAAAACCATTGACCGGATGAAGATCGGCCACCTCCTGAATCGCCGGTTCGCATCCCTTTCCAACGGCGAGACACGCCGCACGCTCTTGGCAAGGGCGATCCTCCGCCACCCTCGCCTGATGCTCTTCGATGCCCCATACGTCGGACTCGATACCGAAAGCCGAGAACAACTCGTTCGCGTCGTCGATGAAATCATCGCATCCGACGAGGCGCAAGTCATGCTGGCATCCGTCCGCCGCGAGGAAATCCCGGACGGCATCACACACCTGCTCCTGCTCAACCCCGATGGCACCGTTCTCTATCAGGGTCCCGCTAAGGACGCGCCGGACGCTCCTCACGCCAAACGCTCTTCCCGACCCAAACCGCAAAAGCCGAAATCGCAAAAGGCGAAAAAACCGGATCACACGCCCCCGCCCGTACCTCCCGCTACCGGATTTCGCGCCATGGGCCCCGCCTCCTCCGGAAAGGCAATCGTCGAAATGCGGAACCTCCATGTGGCCTACGGCGACCATGTCGTAATCGATGGTCTCGATTGGACAGTCCGAACCGGCGAACACTGGCTCGTTTCCGGTCCGAATGGTTGCGGAAAAACAACGCTTCTCGCTTTTATCATCGGCGATCATCCGCAGGCCTATGCCAATGATATCCGCCTCTTCGGACGCCGCCGCGGCACGGGTGAAAGCATCTGGAGCATCAAAAAACACATCGGTTGGGTATCTCCCGAATTGCATTCCTGCATGAATCGTTCCCAAAATGTACTCGATGTCGTCCTTTCCGGCTTTGTCGATACGCCTTTCTATCGGCAGACGCGTACCCCTGCACGGATTCGCCGTGCAAAAGAGCTGCTGGAACGCTTTCAGTTTCTTTCTCACGTAAACGATCCTTTTGGAGCCCTTTCCGGTGGCGAACAACGCCTCGTTCTACTGGCACGGGCTCTCGTCAAAAAACCGCCGCTGCTCGTGCTCGACGAACCTTGTCAAAATCTGGATGCCGAAAACAGGACCCGTTTCGTCCAAATGGTCGATGAAGTCTGCTCCGCTTCGCCCGTCACCCTTCTCTATGTGACACACCTTTCCGACACGGAACCGTCCTGCATCGATCATCGTCTCATCGCTCGGACTGTGCCGGAGAAGACCACCGCGAACCGCACATAATGTGCCCCCGCGGCATCGCCGCATCGCCTGTGGCGGCTCGCCACCGCAATGCGCACCATGGCTTTTCACATGGCCATTACACCCGCGAAATTCGCACGCGCATGACCCGGACGGCGCGACGATCGGTCGCATGCCTCCCGACCCAATCGGCTGTCGGGACACCCGACCCACACCGATACCACAAAAAAACTTCTTGCTTTTCCCACGCCCGTTTTGCTATAAGTCAGGCGTTCGCAACCTCGTGAGCAACGAGGCTCTGCCGAATCCTACCAATAGAATAACCCCCAACTCATAAAACTGAGATATGTTTACCATGAATCGTTGGACGAAGGGATTCTGCTTTGCTCTCGCCTGTTCCGCCGCTTCGGCTTTCTCCGCCGATTGGTGGGAATTGGCTTCCATGTCAAGCGTTTCCACTTCGAGCACAGATCAAACGGATACCTCCGTCACCCTGACGGCAAAAGGTGCCGACGTATGGAATAAGAGCGATAGCGCCGGATTCTTTTGGGCACCGGCACAAGGCGACTGCGAAGTTTTCGCAACCATTCCTCCGCTCAAAAAGGAAGGTGATAATGCAAATATCGGCAACTACGCCAAAGTCGGCGTCATGTTCCGAAAGTCGACGATCTACAGCTCTCCGACCGTCTTTTTCTGCCGCGCCACCTCCAATGCGTCGACAAGCGGCGATGTCACGACCTACAGCAACAACTGCCGATTCCTCTACCGCTCGGCCGATGCGACCGATATGGCCTCGGCATTGGACAAGATCGACGCTTGGGACCCCGAAAAGCCCGTGCGTCTTCGAATCGTCAAAAAGGGAACGACATTCTCCGCTTATTGGAAGCCCGCAGACGATGATTCGGCCGCTTGTACGCTGTTCACGTCCCGTACGATGAGCGAGGAATTCTCCTCCGATGGCCTCCAGGCCGGTATCTGCGTCTGCCCGCAATCCAGTAGCGCTTCCATCACCGTCACCGCCACGGATTTCGACGTGCGCCAACTCGTCCGGACTGCCCCAGGCGCCAACGCCATCACGGTTTCTTGGGACGCCGAACAGCCCGACCTGCCCGGCAATGCCACCGTCACCGGCTTCAACGTCTATCGAACCTCAATCGATACCGGTATCCGCTCGCTCTTGCATACCGCAGACGCCTCCGCAACCGAATTCTCGGACACCTCCGCCGTAACCGGCGAACGCTATGTCTACGACGTGGAAGTCGTTTACGAAATTCCCGGTGAAACGGAAGAGGCCGAACCCGTCTCCGCCACTTTGGCCATCGGCGCCTCGCTCGAGACCCGTATCGCCTTGGAAACCGCCAATACGGTTGCCTCGACTCTCAAGGGTATGGCAAACCAATATTTCCGCAATGGCGAACTGATCGGATCGCTTGCCTATCAGGGAAACACCTGGGAACCATGGAGCAATGGAACCAACAACGGCAATATCTATCCGGCAAACGACAATACGATCGCCGTCGGTGCCGGCTTCGGCGAAACCGGAGCCGTGAACTTCCGGATGCAAAGCCGCTCCATCCTCCGTTTCCCGACCTCCGGATTCTGGCGCTGCCGCGCGAAATTCGATGATTATGGCATCATCAAGCTGGACGGCAAAACGATCTTTGCCTCGAAATCGTATGCCGACAATGGCTTTTCCTCTACCCCCGTTTGGGTCGAAGCAGGTCGAAACTACTTCCTCGAATACGAATACGCAAACCTCAGCGGCGGTTCCTATTTCGAAATAACCTTTACCCCTTGCAATGCCGCCGGCGGCAAGTATTGGGTCAACAATACCGGTTTCAAGGTCGAGCCGATCCCCGCTCCATGGAGCCTGTACGATATGGGCAAACCCGCAAAACTGGGAAATGCCGCATACGACAACGCCTCGATGCGATTCACGGTCAATGCCTCCGGTCGCGGTTTTACGGGTGCCTACGATGAAGGTCAGCACGTCTGGATGGACGCGCCGGAAACCGATTTCGAATTCATTGCCCGCGTAACGCCCGCTTCCGCCGACGCAGACGCTCAGGCCGGTATCGTCCTCCGCTCGGAAGCCCGCTCCGAAACAGCCCCCGAAGCAGGTCTCTTCCTCGTCGGAAACGAACTCCGGATCGTTACCCGCGCCACCGACGGCGAACCCGCCGAAACCACCGTCCTGACACTCGATTCCGTCCCCGCTTCTCTGGTCCTCCGGTTGGCACGCCAGGGAACCAAACTCGCCTGCTATTACCTGGACGGAAACGCTTCTTCTCTCCGGAATTGGACCCAGGTCGCCGCCGAAATCGAACTGCCTCAAGTACTCCGAACCGCCGGAAATCTCGGGCTCGCAGCCGCCTCCGGCGACAACAACTCGCTCGCGACTGCCGTCTTCGATCGAATTTCCGTTCTCGATGTTCCCGATATCAATCCCTCCATCACGCTCCTGACCGAATCGGACGGATCCGTCCGCCTCTATACTTCGGTTGCGTCGGAGGAGGCTGACTATGCCGAAAAGGCCGCCGCAATCTACAACGGAATCCAAAACGGCTACTTCTGGACAAGCGATATCACCGCGCCGTACGCGTCTTTCAATGTCGGCGTCCACTCCGGCATTCCAACCAACGAACCGTCGAAAACCATCGCCGAAAACGTCTCCTTCGGAACCGCGCTTCCGTACGCTTTCGAGTCGGACGATCTTCGTGCCCTCGAATTCTTCACGATGACGCCGGTCGCTTATGTGCTCGGCGACACCATCAACCCGGCATTGAAGGAGGTCAAAACCTTCGGTATCGCACGCCAACAGCCGACCGAGACCGGTACCGGCATCGGTCAGGTCTACTCGAAGACCTATCAGTCCGGGCCCGTTTCAACGTCCGTGCTTGTCGTCGGCGCCGCCGCATTCCCGGATTGGGATCGCACGCGCGACGGTTCCCTCGTCGTCAATGGAACGACAATCGGAAACGAATTCTTCTGGGGAATGTTCCTCGGATACTTGACCGCCCCCTACTCCGGATACTATCGGTTCAAAATAACGGCAGACGATCTCTTCGGATTCTACCTCGACGGCAAAAGCATCAATGGCGATTTGCATGCCTACAATGCTTCCGATCCCGAGTCGATTCCTCTGACACGCATCACCGATTGGATCTATCTGAAAGCCGGAGAACCGCTTCCGGTTTCCGCCCTCTACAGTGCAATCGGAAGCAACCGCGATGTCAATAAACTCCAGATTCTCTGGGAAAACGGCGCCGGAACAGGCGGATTCACCCCGATTCCCGTTACGGCTCTCTCGACGTCCCTGACAAAGGAAACGCCGACCATTCCCGACAACTCGTCCGAAACATCCATCGCCCATTTCGGCGAATGGAACGATTTGCAGTGGGAAAACGATATGCGCGGCATCACGATCATGGAACGCATCGCTCCGGAGAAACCCTACGATCTGGAGAAACTCAATCTCTCGTTCGCAAGCTGCTCCTCCGGCGCAAACTCCATCTCCGGTCACTTGCTCTATCGCGAATTCGACCCCAACGCCGATTTCACGATCCGCGCCTCCGTCTCCGGCTGCAACGGATGGCAATGGAATGCACGCAACGGTTTGTATGTCGCCGCTTCCACCAAACAGAGCGCCCCTTCCCTCTCGATCGAACGCCTGCGCTACGATCAGTCGACCATCTATGTCAGAAATCGCGCCGAGGAAGCGGGAACAATCCAAACTACGCAGGTTGCGGTGGACAATGGCTCCTACGAAATGCACGACGTGGAAATCATGCGCCGCGGCGAATGGCTTCGCGCCTACGTTGACGGAGAACTGGTCAAATCCGTCAACGTTTCCGGTTGGAAAGACCCGATCGTCGTCGGCTTTGTCGGCTACTCGCAGGCCGCCGAACACGCCGTCGTTACCTCTTTCCATCATGCGGAAGTCGGATACTTGCCCCCACGCCCGACAACGATTATGATTCACTGAAGGTAAACCCGACGTCCTTTCTCTCCGGGGATCGAGCTCCCGGAGAGAAATACGCAGGTTCTCTCTCGCGAACCGGATCCGTTTTCCCGATTCTTTTATCCGCCTTCGCCCTTTTATTCATTCGTTTGACGGGAGTTTTCCCCGAGATACGGCTCCTTTCCGTACCACATGTCCAATTCTGCAGAGCAATCGCATTTGCCATCCCTTTCTGTCGTTACAACAGAAAATACGACCCTTGAAAATCTTTCGGACGCCTATCGGCTGACCGTTCGCAGACAAGGGGCTTTTTCCGAAACCCGTTTTCTGGGCGACAAGGGAACGTTTGAACTCTTTCTCCCCTCCCCTTGTATCGTTTCTTGCAGGGTCGAAAATCTGTATCGTTTCCAAGAGACCCTCATCTTTCAAGCCTCGCTTTCCGATGAGAATCGCCCGATTCTCGACGCATCGAATGCAACCGCCAGAACCGGTATCGTGCTCGATCCCGGCGAAAGCGGCCGGCTGGAGCTTCGCCTCCCCCCTGCTACAATGCCCGGAAAGCCCGCCTGTCCCGGCGCAAATCCGCAGGCACACACCATCCGCCTGACTGCCCTCTCGTTCCTGATTCAGGCTACCGACGCCCGCTCGAGCGAACTGGCAGGCGATTTCCGTTTGAGCGATTTTCGCGTGCAACCGCTCCCCGGTTCGGCGCCGAAACTGCCAAACCCTCCCTGGGAAACCCCGTTTATCGACGAATTCGGCCAATACGATCAATTGGATTGGCCCGAAAAAGTCAAGTCCGCCGCGGAACTTCCGGAGGACCTCGCCCGCGAATTGCCTTCTCTCCGCCCCGCGCCCGGGAACTGGGATGCATTCGGAGGATGGGCAACCGGTCCGAGACACGAGGCAACCGGTCATTTTCGCGTCGAAAAAATCGACGGAAAATGGTGGTTCGTCGATCCGTGCGGAAATCTTTTCTTCTCCTACGGAATCGATACGTTGCGCCACTACACCGACCGCGCAAACGGACGCCTCCATCCGGATTGGTTCCGGACGCCTGTCCCTAAAAACGGCTGGATGAGCTTCACACACTGGAATCTGCAAAAGAAATTCGGCGAGGAAGATTATGTCGCCCGATACTACGATTTTATTCTGCGCCGTCTCGATACGTGGGGCGTCAATACAATCGGACGTTGGGCCGCTCATAAGCTTACGCTATACGGACGCAAACCGTACTTGATCCTCCTCTATGACACCGCACCCAAAGTGCCAATGGTCAAAGGAACCGATTTCTACGACTGCTTCCATCCGGAATTTCCGGACCGGATGCTGGAGGCGATCCAAATGCAAAAACGGGAGGAATCGGTCGCCCACTCGCTCGAGGACCCTATGTGCCTCGGATACTGCGTGGACAACGAAAAAGATTTCGCCGGAATCGTCAACAAACTGCTCGCGCAGTCCTACCGGACTTGTCCGACAAAGGCAGAATTCCTTCGGGACGTGCGTCTCCGCCACCTTACGCTTTCTGCGCTGAATGCCGCTTGGGGTACCCATTTCAGGGTCTGGGAGGAATTCGCGGAGCTGTGCCGCCCCGTTCCGGGTGAAGGCTATCGTGCCGATGCCGTCCTCTTCCGCCGCAAATGGCTCGACCGCTATTTCCGAATCTGCCGGCAAGCCGTCAAATCCCTCTCGCCGCAAAAACTCTTTTTCGCCTGCGCGTTCAAGGGCTTTCGACAGCCGCCTGACGTCTGGGAAACCGCCGCCAGCTACGCCGATGTCCTTTCCATCAATATTCACGCATACGGTACCGCTCAATTCGTCCCCCGTGGCGATGGCGGCCGGATCGTAGACAAACCGATTCTGGTCGGTGCGTTCAATTTCGGCTGCGCCGATCGCGGCATGGGATCCGGTGGTCCGACTCCCTGCCCCAACCAAACCGAACGGGCCCGGACTTTCCGGCGCTTCGTCCAGGGTGCTATGCAAAACCCGCATATCGTCGGTTGCCACTATTTCCAATACCGCGATCAACCCCTCGTCGGCCGCGGCGACGGCGAAGCCTATCAAATCGGCTTCGTCGACGGCTGCGATCGCCCATACCCGGAAATGATCAGGGCGTCCCGTATCATCGGCGAAAATCTCTACCCCGAATCCACTCGCTTTACGAGGACGCTTCCATACCGGCGTTACGACGAGCCGCTCCCTTGAC
>JAEDLN010000203.1 GCA_016295275.1 Kiritimatiellia bacterium | reverse complement strand
CGGCTCTGTCCGCGGCACGGTGCGCGGCAGGGCCGCGCACCCGGCGCGATGTCATAATCGCGCCGCCATTACGCACGCAATATTCGCACGCGCATTACCCACGCGCATTACCCGTGCGGCGCGATGGGAACATCGCGCCCTACCGCCATTACACACGCGTATTATGCACGGCAATTCCGCACGTGCATTGCCCGTGGGGGCTCCCCACCGCCCGCAGTGGTTCACCGCCCGCCGGGGCTCACGGCCCCGTGGGGGCGTTTTGGAATTATTCTTCCTCGTCGGAATCGGCGTCAGCGTCTTCCTCGGGGGCTTCCTTTTCCATGACAACTTTGATGGTCTTGCTCTTCTTGACCTTGAAGGTGTTTTTGCTCTTCATGCAGTAGCCATCGTAGCTGGCTTCGATCGTGTGAGACGTACCCTTGAGAACCGTGACGTCATCGCCGTTCGAATACGATACCCCGTCGACTTCGATATCGACGTCATCCGGTTCGAAGTCTTCGTCGCCCTTGGGTCCCTTCACCTCGATCGTCACATCGCAAATGAAGTAATCGCCGACGGCCTCCCCGGCCTTTTTGAGCGCATCGCGAATGGCCTTTCCGACGAGATCGTCGGATCCGGACGAAGTGTACGAATTGCTTTCGCGGATGTTGGCCGAGCCTTCGACGGTCTTGGAGTAGACGACGCGACCGTCAAGCTCCTGGATTTCGATCGTCGCTTGAAGCGTGCAAATCGTACGGGCAACCGTTACGTCACCCGGAAAGACCATTTCCTTGGTTTTCGTCATGGGATCGGCCAAAATGACGATGGCGAGATATTGTCCGGCCACCTCGTCGCCCGTATCGTCCTTGATTGCTTTTTCAAATTCGGCCTTATCCATGTCCATGCGGTGGATTACCGAGAAATATTCGCCGTATTCCTCCATCAGCGCGCTGGCGAACCAGTCGCGGGCGACAAAGATATGCCGACCGAACTCCGTTCCCTGATACTTGTTGATCAACGCCTTCTGGCGCGACTGCAAATTGACGTACCGTTGCCAAGCGATCGTTTGTTTCGCCTCGAAATTCTGTCTCCGGACGGCATCGTTCGCGGCTTCCGCCCGTTCAAGGCGATCGGCCGGCATCTTTGCCAAATCCGACTGCGAATACGGCAGAGCCGTTTCGCTCATCCGCGGCAGATTGGGCTCCTTGAACCGTTTGTCGGCACGGGTGTCCACGGTTTCCACATCGACGAAAAAGAGAATTTTTCCGGGTTCATCCGACTTCTTCTCTTTTCCGGCAGCGAAAGCCGAAGGTGCGACCGCGCCAAGGAGGACGGCCAAAACCAGCGGCAGAGAATAGGTTGCGAGATTGCGTTTTTTCATAGGCGTATTGAAACGTATGAGGTGAGTATTTCTGGAAAACGGTTGCGACGGATTGCTTTCGGAGGACGATTCGAAGTCGCCGGAGGCGGCGGATCAAGGTCTTGGTTTGGAGGTTTTCAAACGCTTCGAATCCCTCTCCGCCTGGAGTTGCGAAGGATTTACGGCACGCAGGATCATTCCTTTTTCGAGTTTGTCCAGCCGTGTTCCCGCTACGGGAATCGCCTTCGAGAATTTCGGCATGCGTGTTTTAATCCGGATCCGTCCGATCAGCTCTTCATTCGACCCGAGAGATTCTCCCGTATCGGGATCGAACAGCTCTTCGCCGGGACTGTAGACGTCAAACAGGGCATTTGCTTCCGTCTGGGTATCGCGGATATTGACCGTAACGTCATTGTCGCCGACGGCGATGATTTTCGGCGGATATGCATATTCTACGACGCGGATGGCGATTTTCTCGGCGCATTCCGACAAAAGCCCGTTCAGCAGAATGGAATCGGGCACGTTCTCTCCCTGACTCCTTGGAATGTAATGAACGGAAATTTCCTGGATTCCTCCCTTGGCATCCGATACGACCTGCTTTTCAATGTCCGTAATCTTGAGAACAACCTGCATATCGGCCGAATAGCCGGACGACAAGTGGAACATCAGGACGGAACCGGAAACCTTGTAGCCGATGGAGCGGACCATGCCGTCCGACGGTCCCCCATCCGTGATTCCCATTTCGGCAAGTGCCATTTCCTGTTCAAGCTCGCGCATGGCGGTTCGATCGGAAATCTCGAATTTTCCGGTTGCGGAGATTTCTTGCTCGATCCGGGTCCGGAACGATTTCATGAAAGACGAATCCAACGAGGTGGATTCGTTCTGAAACGCGCCGATGACGACAACTGGCTTCCGTACGGCAGTCGGCTTCGCACCGGCAAAAGACGAGACGCAGAAAAGCGCGCCGATCACGGCAAGCGCGCGCGGAATGGCAAGGTTTTTCATCGATTGTTTCATGGCAGAAAAATGTCGTTGGGTGCTTTCCGTTCCCGGTTTCATTACTCTGATGGCGCCCCCCATGGATCGTCGAATGAGAAAGGACTGCCGGAACCGCCGCCGGAATTTCTTTCGCCGGAACCGCTACTCATGGCGAAAGGATCGCCGGAATCGCCATCGTAGGAGTTTCTAGGCGCCGGGGCCGGGCGACTCGGTCGGGGGTAACGCTCGCGTGGACGCGAATCGTAAGATGGCGGGCGAATGGACGTGTTTCTCTCACCGGAATTGGCTCCATTTTGGAGAACCTTGGCAACGAGCGCGTTGATTACGACCTCGAAATCGCCGGAGTCCGTTTCCTTTCGAGATTTGACTTTGTACGTCTTCACAATCGTCTTATCGTACCGACCCAAACGCTTCTGTCTTTCGGCACCCTGGGGTCCGTGCACATTCTCGGCGGCTTTGACAAGTGCGTTTTCCTCCGCCTCCTCAATCGTATAGCCGTAACCGGGGACATCGCGGCAAGCGACAACCTCATGCAGACGGCATTCGTTTTTGGCGTCTTCGATTCGTTCCCGGTAGAAATCCTTCGCCGCATTCCGGTCGATCTTTTGACCGGCGCCTCCGCACGATCTGCAATCAACCATCTTTCGACCCGATCCATTGCAATCCTGGCATTTTCCGCTTCCCCGGCAAGTCGGGCAAGGAACGTTGCCGACATGGGGCAGATAGCGGCTTCCGCCACTGCAATTTGGAATCGGACAACGCCCGGATCCGCGGCATTCGCGGCAACTTTCCTCTATTTGCCGATTTCCGTGGCAATTCGAGCACTCGTACAAAATGCGATTTTCGAAATCTCTGGAATTGCGAAGAGCGCCCTGTGCCGCCTTGTATGCCTTGTTGTCACCGGCCACGATGAGCGCGGCGCAAGCGGCTTCCAGCATCATGTCGCTCACCGGAGCCGGAGCCGATTTTCCCAGTTGGAACAGCGTCCGCGCATTCTGTTTTACGACGGCGGCGTTTTCGGAAAGCGCGCGCACGGCTTCCAGCTGTCGTTCGTACGACTCGTATTGATTCGAAACGCCGAGAACCGACGTGGGAGCCGAACCCGTCTTTCCCGGCGCACCGGATACGTCGGAGGCCGAAGCTGGTCCGATGGCAAATAGGAAAACTCCTACGAAAATCGTTGCGATAAATGGATTCATATGCAAACAGAAAGGCTGATGTTGTTCTATCGTTTGATCTGGCAAATCGATTCTGTGCCCAATTCTTTATAGGGTGTACGTACAAACGGAAGAGAATCTGACAAAAAGAATCTCGAGAAACGGCCTCATTGAATCCTTGTTATCGAAATTCCATTTTTTCATAGAAGAATACACTTACCCCCCCCCCGTCAAGTTTTATTTATAAACTTTGCATTTTCAATAAGTTGCATCTATTTATCCATCCGAAACGAAGGACGGCGCGAGCCCGCACCGCACGCGCCCCGTTGCCGGGGCGCCGGGGGTGACCCGACGCCGCGCCCTGCGCGGGCCGGGAGCCCCGGCAGGCGGTAGGGGGCGCACGGAGACGCCCCCGGCAAAACTCTCAGAGTGTGCTACTTGCCATGCCAACGGCACATTACGCACGACCACGGGGCTCGCGCATTACCCTGCGGCGCG
>JAEDLN010000016.1 GCA_016295275.1 Kiritimatiellia bacterium | reverse complement strand
GGATCGGCCTTATCAAATGTGAGCATCGTCTCGCGAACCGTACCATAGCTAGATGTGGGCGGATTCATTGCAAATACGATGGCAGGCATCAGGGCGAGAAACAAGGTGATTCGGTTGAGCGAGTTCATTTTTTTTGAGACAAACGGGTTTTATTTTCCAACTTTTTACTGTATCAGCAAAGAAAATTCGCGTCAAGCCACAACGATTTTTCACCCTTATCCCGGATTTTTCCGGAATAAGGGTGGATATTGGAAATATCCTTGCGCAGAATGGTCGGAAGTGTACAATGGCTTTCGCATGGATGTTGTCGGCATTCGATGATGCGGCAAGAACCCCGTCTATGCACGAACCTATGGAGACGCCCAAACATTCACTCGTTTTCAGTCAACGGCAAAACACTCTCATCACAGGGGCCTTGACGGCACTTGCGGTTGCCGTCTTCTTTCTGTTTGTCGTCTATTTGTTTCGCGCGATCGGAGGCTTTTTGAGTGCCCACTCCAGTGTGCTGTGGCCACCGGTGGCGGCCGTTTTTCTGGCGATGATCCTCCGGCCTCTGTTCACTTGGATTCAAGTGAAAATCTGCAAGGTGAAATGGGTTGCCCTTTGCCTGCTTGTCGTCGGGGTCTTCGTTCCGATCGGTCTGTTCGTCTATTTCTTCGGCAAAATCATAACGGACCAAGCCATCCGCTTGATTGACGGATTCCCGCATTTCATCGATTGGGTGCAAGTGCAGGTGCCGAAAATCTTTCCGACCATTACCGATTTTCTTCAGAAAAAAGGCTGGTGGGACTGGATTGTTTCGCATCGGCCGGACAATTGGTTTGACGTGAAGACCGTTCTTCCCATGTTGGGAAAGACCGCCAACGGGGTGGCGGGGGTCGCAACGACCATCGGCAGTTCCGTCTATGGCTTCACCGGCTGGCTCGTCGACCGGGTGATGCAGATTTTCGTGTTTTTGATTTACACGGGGCTGTTGCTTTGCATGCCTCCGTTCCGGGGCGTCAATTTGTCGAAACCGCTTGTTTTCTTCGATGAAAAGACGCGCCGCAACATCATCTATCTCGTCGACCAGTTTCTGGATATCGTCTATTCCTTTTTCCGCGGGCAGTTGCTCGTTGTGATGGTTCAGGCCGTTTTGTTTGCCGTCGGATTTCTTTTGGTTGGGCTTCCGTACGGCTTTTTGCTCGGCTTGATTCTCGGCATGATGAACATCGTTCCTTACCTCGGCAACATTGTCGGACTTCCGGTCATCGTACTGCTCGCCCTATTCTCGCCGGGCGGCGGATGGGGGCTTTTGGCCTGGGTGGTGATCATTTTCTGTATCGTGCAGACGCTGGACAGCTATTTCATCACGCCGCGTGTCATGGGGCAGCGGACCGGACTCAGCGCCTTTGCGGTCATTTTTTCCCTGTTTTTCTGGAATTCGGTTATCGGCGGCGTTCTCGGGTTGCTGCTTGCCATTCCGCTGTCCGCCTTCTTTGCGACCTTTTTCCGGTTGTTGAAGCGGGAGTATTTTGCGGATTCGGAAACGCCTTCGGCCGAAGGGGAGACGAATTAGCCGTTTCTCTGTTTCCGGGAGCCGGAAAGGCGGATTCTGTCGCGCGGGTTATTCCATACCGAACAGCCGGCGGGCGAATGGAATGAGAACCGGGTGAAGCAGAAAGCGGTTGAGAAAGAAGATGGCGCACCAGGCGTAGAGATTGGCGAAAAAATCGTCGAGAACGATTCCGATTCCACCTTTCATGGACTGCAGTTGAAAAGCGGGAAACGGTTTTAGAATGTCGGCAATGCGGCTTGCGACGAAGGCCATTCCGGTGAATGCCACAGCCGTCAACCAATCGCCCTCGGCCAATTCCCGCCAGATCGGTTCTTGCGCGATGAAGCAGATGGGAAGCAGCATCCATTCATCGGCGACGATTCGACCGTCATCTTTTGTCTGGTAGTGTTTTTCGGCATAATCGCAGATGGGAAAGGCGAGCATAAACAGGACGTATGACAGGAAAACCTGTACCCAAGGGTGGTCGTACAAAGACGTCAGGGCGATTGCAAAGGGGATGCCCGCCAGAGCTCCAATCGTGCCGGAGCAATGAGGACTGTTTCCGAGACCGAAACCGTTGGCGAGGAGAAGGATGATCTTTTTCATAGGGTTTGGTTAGGTCGATAGGGTGTTTCCGGGGAAAACCGGGTTGTTCCTCCGGTATAGGGCGCGCACGGATCATGATACGAGCCATCCTGTCCCAATAGTGAAAATCGAGTTACGGAGAGAAGGGCTTCGGAGGCGTCGTCTTCGATTTCGAATTGAAGGCGGTTGTTTCCATTGGCGCTCCACTGCTTTGCCGGTATTTTCGAAAGATCGTAGCGAAAACAGGCAATGCCCGATGCATCTGCAATGGCGTGTGCGAGGATGGTTTCGTTCAGGGAGAGGCGGACGGAAATGCCGGGCGACGTTTTGACGGTGGAGCAAAGCACTGAATTCTGTTGCCCGACATCGGTTCGAAAGCGGCGGATTTCTTGTTTTGCGGGCGGAAGCGGAGAGATTTCGTAGAGCGTGAAACGGGAATCGTTGTCAACCGGGACGAGGAAGGAGTAGAGGTCTTCCCTACGTCCGTCCGGACCTGTCCGAGGGCTGTCATCAAACGCATATCGGCGATCCCGAAACACGAGGCAGGGCGGATAAAGCGAAGAAAGCTGTTCGTGCAGAAGATTCCAAAATCCTTTTCCGCTGGCATGGACAATCTCTTGGGAGAACTCGGGGAAATATCCTCCCCATGCGTACACATAGGGAAAATCGCCTTTCAAAAGCGAAAACATCCGCATTCCTTCCATGTTCCGGTTTCCCATTGGCAGGGCGGCGAGTGTCCGGATGGGATGATTTTCGAAAAGACGGTTCATGGCAGGGGATTTTCTGGCCTCGTCAACCGCAAGGAAGGAATGGACCTTGGATGACGGCGGAATGCACTCGACCGCACAGAGAGCAATTGCTAGCGCCGAGATGACGCCGGCCATCCAAGGTTTGGAAAAGCGCTTCCCGGTCATCCTTTGAAGAAGGATATCCAGCGCACATGTCGCAGCGCAGACAAGAAAGAACAGAACGATAACCCCGAAGCGTGACATGACGCGAAAGTGGGATAAAACGGGAAAGAGCACCTTATAGACGGAAAGAAAGAAGCTGTTGTCGGCTTGGAAAAACAAGGTTCGACGGCTTGCTCCCAAGCAGATGTCGGGTCCCCAAGACAAAACGGTGCAAAATACGGCCGCGGCGCCTAATCCGCGGAGAAATACGCTTCGAGTCGATTCCCGGGGAGGCGCGAAGAGGATGACGAGGAGTAAACAAATTGCAATCAGGATCAGAAAGGCGTTTATGAGAAATTGAATGGCTGGCGTGCATCTCTCAGCCCGACATTGCAACAGGATTAAGAAAGCGATAAATGCAAAACCGGTTCCGACGGCGATTCCGGGTATCCGTCGGGGGACCGTCATCCGGAGTTTCGACAAGACGCCTGCGTTTGCCTGCAAGGGACGATTGTCGGTAACGGGCTGTTTTTTGCGCGAGGAGTACCAATGGAAAAGGGCATACAGGGAGAGTGCCAAAACAACCAAGGTGGGATAGAGACTGAATTCGTCCGAATAGGCCGTCGGTTTCCAAAGAAAAAACCGTCCCCATGGCAACACGTAGGAGAAAGGCTGTGCGCTATGCATGAAGACTTCTTTGAGCGGACGGGCAACGGCTCCGGAATCGCTTTGGGCAAGGTAGGGCAGAAGCATGACGGGGAGGGAGGCGAGTCCTGCAACGATTCCCCAGACGCCTGCCGTGTAGAATGTTCGTTTCGCGAGGATTTTCGGATCGGTCGCAAAAAAGGCAATGGCGAGAAACGGAAGTGTCAAAAGAATGAAAACCGCTTCGTACAATTCGGTGACGGCAAGAAGCCACCAGGATAAGGCAAGGAGAATCGCGTCCCGTTTCCTGCATGTATGAAAGAAGCGAACCAAAAACGCATAGACGAGCGGAATTGCGTAAGGGAGTTCCATTTGAAACTCCACCATATAGCTTATGCGGTAGGGGAGGATGCAGAACAGGACGGCTCCCGCAAAGGCCGCTTCTTTGCGGCAACGGAGCTGCCGGAGCAGGAACAGCGTGCAAGGCGCGCTGAAAGCCCAGAAGAGAACGAGCGTAAGATGGTAGGTCAGAGTAGGGGAGAGATGAAAGATGCCGAGCAACAGAGCCGCAAAAACGGCTTGCGGCCATTGCAACGCCTCGAAATACAGAGCTCCCGAATGCGGATAGAGCAGGTTTGTATTGCCAGACCGGTTAAAAAGGTCGCCCGCTAGGATCCGCCGCGCCATAAACTCCAGTTTCCATGCGTGGAACGGCGGATCCCAATGCGCCAGGAATTCATTCTGCCAATGAAGGCACCATGGCCACGTAAGGGCGATAATGAGAAGCACTGCGCATACGAAAACACCTAGATAGGGAGCAATTCGAGATGCGGTGCGACAAAGACGAGCAAAAGGCGAAACGACACAATTCATGGAATCGAAATAAGGCTGTTGGAAACGAAAATTCCAAGCCAGGGGAGTTTGACGCAAAAGCCTAGAACAAGCGCAATGCCAAAGGCAATACTTAACATCATGAGACCTTTCTCATGGTAGAGCTTCTCCGGCTTTTGGGCGGCCGAGTCGTCTTGATAGGCAAGCGAAATATAGTTTCCGAAGAGGGCAATCAGAAATGGAATCGAAAAAACGAGTTCAACCCGGTATTTGACGAGGAAAATGCCGATGAAGAACATTGCCGCGAGGGCGTAGCAGAACGAAGAAACCATCAAGCTCGGTTCCGTATAGAGCTGGAACGATTTCCGGTAGAGTCCTGCTTGAGACGGATTATTGATCATGCGGTATTCGGCAAAACGCTTGGTTGCCATCAGAAACGCACCGCACATCCAGTATCCGAGAACGAGACTGCAAGGAGGAAGGGATGTGTTCGTGACGACAAACCAACCCATCAGAAGCCGGATCATATTGTTGACCGATTCCGAAAGCGCGTCCAGATAGGGAACGTCCTTTGTCCGAAGCGGTTTGACGTTATAGACGATTCCCATGACGAACAGCCATAATGACATGAAGAAAAAGAGCGGGGAAATGAAGAGCGACAAAACCAGCCCAAGGATAGCCAAAAGTGCGTATTCGGCCATTACATACGGAAAGCGGAGCTCTGCCACCACAACCGGGCGCAGTTTCTTGACGGGGTGAAAGCGGTCGTACTTTGCATCAAGCCATTCGTTGATGACATAATTCGAGGAGGCGACGAGACTGGTGGCGAGAAAGGCTGCAAGAAGCCGCATGACAAGGGGGGACGTCCCGGTTTCCGTTTCCGTCAAAACATATGCCGCAAAAAATCCGGGCATGATAAAGAGATTTTTAATCCAATGGTCAAGTCGGGCAATCCGGATATAATCGCGCGTTGTGGCGCGGCGGCGCGCACTCATGGAATCGGTTGTCATTTCAAAAAAAGGTGAACTGGGATTGATGAATAAGGTATGACCCGTTTTCCAAAACAGATCTGTACGAAAAAAAAAAAGAGGTTTGTTTTCTATCGCGAGAAAGAGCAGAGATGAGGCAGAACACCAAGTCGCGACTCCTTTTCTCTTCCTTCGATTGATAAATCAAGAACTTTAGGAATGAAAAATCGATTGAACGATAAAAAAAAAACACAATTCGTCAAGCCGTAAAACAGGTTCTTTGGCTGATTTGACAATGCTCTTGAAAAGGAAGGGGAAACTTACTCATCTTGGCAATGCGGCTTGCGACGAAGGCTTATGAACGGGTTTGGTCGGAACGGATAGCGGGCAAGGGAGCGTGATTTCTTCGGATGGGTATGAAAAACCGAACCAAACGGTTTGGTGCGATCGAGTTGCTCGCATTGCGGTGGCGAGCCGCCACGGGCGATGTGGCGAGCCGCCACTGGTAATGAATGGAAACACCGCGTCCTACCGCAACGGGACCGTGCCACGCGGCGCGGCGAGGGGCGGCAACGGGACACGCATGGCGATGGGTGTAAAAAAAGGGGGGGGATCGTCTTGTTGCATTTTGCCGTTGCAATTTTGCGTTTGCCGTTCTATAATCTGCTCCGTTCGTTGTCTTATGCCATCCATTCTTGGAGTTTGATCCATGGTTAACAAATTTGCCCGTTTTTCTTCTTTGTTGGTTGTTGCGGCCCTTGTCGCCGGTTGCGAGTGGACGTCTACTTCTTCAGGCGATTCTTGGAGCGATTCCTACAATGACATGAATTTCTCCGGAACGTATCGTTCTTCCTCCACCCAAACCTCCGAGTCCGGAGAATCGACGGTTACGCGTTCGGTCAGCAACCAGACGGTCGGTCGGATCAGTCAAACGACGGGATCTTTTTCGTGCGGTGTCTCGGATCTTGTCGCCGGTTCCATGACCATCAAGGTCGGCGATGTGACATTCTCGGATGATGGCGCGGGTCGTTTGGTCGGCAGCGACGGGAATTCCTCCGGTTCGATTGCCTACTCCTCCGGCTCGGGATCGATCAGCATGCAAGGCGGATACGGAAATGCCTATGCCGGTCAATCCATCGTTGCCTCCTATTCGTGGTCCACGACCTCTTCGAATAGCGGCAGCACGAGTGGCAATACCATTACGGCAATCACGGTTTCCCAGTCCGGTCAGAAGTTGACGCTTCGCTGCAACAACGGATACACGCTTTCGGGGCGCTTCACCACGGTCAACCGCATCGGTACCATTATTGAAGGTGTGTCGTCCCGCTACAATGCCCAGTTCGAGGTTTCCGGCAGTGGCGCCAAGATGGTCGGTACGCTCCACCATAACGATTCGAGCCGTTCTTTGAACGGAACGCTGACGGACCGTTCCGGCACCTACGACATCTCCGGAACGGCTGCAGGGCTGTAATTGGCCGTAGACCCCTTTTCCATCCTTGTTTTGAACGATGTGCAGATGTCTTTCTGTACATCGTTCGTTTTATAGGATGCTTTTTCGCACAGATGATATGGAGCGTTTGACGTATGGTTAAGCATGTTATTCTCTGGAAATTGAAGGATGGCGATTTTGACAAAAAGGCCGTTGCGGCCGAAATCAAAGTCGGACTGGAAAGTCTCAAGGGGGTTGTTCCCGGGCTTGTTGACATAACCGTCCATACGGTCGGTCTTTCTTCCTCCAATATGGATTTGATGCTGGATTCCTCCTTTGAATCGAGGGAAGCGCTTGCCGGCTATTCTGTACATCCGGCCCATGTTGCCGTTGCCAACGGCAAGGTGCGTCCCTATACCGAGATTCGCAGTTGCTTTGATTTCGAGACATAAAGACCGCTCGCCCTTTGCCGGGCGCTGCAAGCGGTGACATCGCGCAGGAGTCCTCGCGATCGATTTTTGGGTGCGGTCTTCGACGAATGGTTTTGTTTTTCGACGGTGCCGGTGCGCGGCATTGCGGTTGCCTTGTTTTCATCAAGGAGTTGCAATGTCCGTGAAATCGCCTGATTGTTTTCGTCGGCGTGTATCGCACGATGGCAGTGTGTTGCGCAAACAGGTAGAAAAAAAACAGACCCTCCAAACGATTCTGGAAGGTCTGATTTTCTAGATGGTCGGGGTGAAGGGATTTGAACCCTTGGCCTTTTGGTCCCGAACCAAACGCGCTACCAGTCTGCGCTACACCCCGGTTGTGATAAATCAACGAGGCGAAATGATATCGAAAACCGAATCCGCTGTCAACGGATAAAAACGTAGCGGCATATCTCCCGGTTTTCGGGCGCGCCTCATCGCCTCGAGTGATTCGTTGCGCGCCGCCAGTACGCCCGCGAATTTCGCGCGCGCATTACCCGGGCGGCGCTCCACCCAAGCTCGCGCCAATCGTCACTTGGTAGGCGCGGGCGCTTGTTTTCAGTCAGGGAACGAGTTTTTCTGGAATCAATCGATCCAATTGGGTCATTCCGGAAGAAGAAGCAAACAAATCGAAGAAATCACATGGTGGGTGCGCGCTCTCTTCCGGATGGAAAAATGCATAGAGCGCAATCCAGTCCGAATACAGTCGTCTGTATCCATTGAGGAAACGCGTCCGTTTCATTTCTTCCGGCGTATTGGCTTCAGAAAGGGGGGATATCACATCCCAAGGATTCGGACCCGTGATGCGGAAGACATTGACGAAGTTTCCGTTCGCGGCATGCCAGACGCGGTAGAAATCGTTTGGTCCGGCGACAATGACCGACGGAACGGCCGGGGGAACGACCTCCCCAACGTAGAATCCATGCCGGAAGGTTCCGGTTGGAGGCGAGACGGAATCACGAAGCGGTGCCCATTCCCCGCCCGAACACTTCCACGATTGCCACTCGACAGGGCCCTCCATGGTTTTGACTCCGTTGGTCGAGACGAAAGCGTCGAGCACACCATCGCCATCGAAGTCGGCAGGCACCAGCCAAATATCATCCGCAAGGATTCCTTGGCGTTGCAACACCTCGGCGAGAAGC
This sequence comes from Kiritimatiellia bacterium, assembly GCA_016295275.1. GTDB lineage: Bacteria > Verrucomicrobiota > Kiritimatiellia > RFP12 > UBA3636 > JAEDLN01. Next base: position 11,019 of record JAEDLN010000016.1, on the reverse strand, counting down.
GTTCGCCGTTCGGAGGTAAGGGTGTTTGTCTCGACATTCGTCCGGTAGGTTCCGGTTCGGATGAATCGCGGTTCGGCCAGACGGCACTGCACAGCGTTCGTTCCCTCGAAAACATCGGTCGGCACGGATCGTATCCACGAACGAAACTCAGGATCCGCAATCATATCGCGCACGCCGCCTGAAAAAATCCGGTTTGTGGGTGTGCCGGCGGTATCGACGCCAATCAAGGAGAATTCCAGCATTTCGTAAAAACACCGAAACTGGATACTTCCGCCGCCGTTGTCCGTGACGCCGATGCAAGATTCTTCCGGCAAACCGGCGGCAACAGCATCTTTCGCATCGTAAATGGATAGCCAAGAATCAATCTGGGGTTCGGAAACGATCGGCCTTTCCGGAGCGCCGGGAACGCTGGATCGCGTGGCTCGTTCGCGATCGCAAGCGAAGGATTTGAAATGGACTTGTTCTGTTTTCATTCCGATATTGGCAAGACGGAAGCGATTTCCGGAAAGTTCGACAATGCTCGCTCCAGACAGTCGTTCAAGCGGGTTGCCGGGGAATGGGAGCCATTGCCATGCAGCTCCCACGCGGCGAAAAACGAGAGGTGCATCCCACGACCTATCACGGTAATAAGGGTTCGATGCGATGATTTCTTCCTGTCCGTCGCCGTCGAAATCGAAAGAGAACAAAGGAATTTCCAATCGAATGGAGTCACCGGATTGAATCCGGCTCTCGCGTTCTTTCGAGTAAGACTCTTGCCCTAGGAACCAACGGATGAAGTTTCTTTTCTCTTCCGCGGTCAATGGTTCAGCGCGAATGATGGACACGAAGAGGAAAGCTAATAGGGAGAAAATCAACCTTTTCATGATCATTCCTTGGTGTGTTTATCTGATTTTTCGTCTACTTTTTCCGTGTAATGATTCTGGTTCTGTTCCAGAGTCCAGACCCCGGTTGAAGGATTGTAGGTCCATGGTGAATAAAACGCGGATGGATGTGTTGGTACGGAGCTAGGGGGAAGCCCTCCTCCTCCATTATACAAAGTCATTACACCCCATGCTTCGGACGAAAGCGTCAATTTCGACAGTCTGTGTACGATTGGCGGTTCTTCCCAAGTCGGCATCGCCGCGTAAGAATCTCGGTAGAAGCCGATGAAACGATTGTAATCGGACTTCTTTGTTAGCATAATTGATTTCATTGCCAGCAAGTTGGTCTTCCAGTTCTAGACTACATCGGTTCGACGAGCCCAATTCGCGTCGGTTATTTGCGCCATTCCCCAACCATAACTTACGGGATTTCGATGTGCATCCAAATCTGTTCCCATGTTCGGCTTTTCCCAAAATGATTGACCGACATTCCGGTTGTTGAACTGGTTGTAGATGAAATATCGTTTAGCGCTGCGAATGTCCGACTCGTCGAGCAGTAGAGGTCCAGAACGTTGCCGGGAAGCGCATTGTCCGTCGGCCACGCCGCCGTGAAATAGAGGTTCGTGTGCGAGAACGCGAATACCGTGAAGCAGAGGTTCGTCACATCGTTGGTCCTGGGCACCGAGTGCAGCGGGATCGAGCGGAGAAGAGGCGGAACAGCACGTAGCTCCTCAAGCGCTTTGGTCGAAAGCCTCCATCGGTCGGCAAGGTGCCACGGGGCGAGCAAAGACAGATCGTCGAACGGCGAAGCGAAGGGACGTTGGAACGGAGCGACCCAGTTCCATGTGAGGGGCTCCACCGGGACTTCGATCCAAAAGACGCTGCCGGACTCGTCCGTGAACTCGTAGTATCCCGTGGTTGAAGAAACGCGCACGGAAATCGTTTCGCCGATCCGGTCGAGGAAGGCGTCGGGCCATTCCGCGTCGAGGAGGGCGAGCGCAGGAATTGTCGCGCTCTCCAGGTCGGAACCGGGATACATGACTCCTACTCCGGATACGATTTTCCGTTCCAGCGCCGCGGTCATATCCGACGGCGAGAGCGGAATGCCGTCTGTGGCCGAAGCATGAACCGCAAGCACCGTCGCGCCGACGAGAAGCATGGCGGAAATCCGTTTCATTTCGCAGATTCTATCAGTTCCGCAATCGGAAGACAAACGTTGCAAGTCGAGCGAAGATGCGCGGCGGGAAGCGGCGGGTCGAGGCGCGGGGCGAGCCGGGAGGGTGGGGAGCCCCCACGGGCTGTGACAGCCAAGCAATGCGCCTTACCGCCGTTGCGCACGCGAAATTCGCACGCGCATTGCTCGCCGTGCCTCGTGTCAACGGTATACGGGGATTTCGCAAGACAATAGGGGAGGAATCGCCTTGGGAGATATGGCTTGGTGTTATTGAAAGAAACGACCGGATATGCTACAATCCCTACTGTTCTCCTAACTAGTCAGGTTACTCCCCATGCCTACATTCAATTTTACGGTTAAAGACGCCAGCGGCAACGCCCAAGAAGGGACTGTGGAAGCTAAGAATATCGAAGAGGCGAAGATGCGTCTTCGGCAAAGTGGCTATACGCCCGTCTCCGTCACGCCTGTTGGCGGCGCAAAGAAGAAAAAGAGCGTCTTGGATATGAATCTTTCGCTGAAGATGCCGACCTTTTTGAGTCGTGTAAAGCCGAAGGATTTGACGGTTCTGACGCGCCAGCTTGCAACGCTTGTCGAGTCCGGTTTGCCCTTGCTTCGCGGGTTGCGGATTCTGACGAAGCAGACGAAGCATCCGGCCTTGCAGAAAATTTTGCAGGGCATGTGCGAATCGGTGGAAGGCGGCTCGACCTTTTCGGAAGCGTTGGCGCAGTTTCCGAAGACATTTGACAACCTGTACATCAACATGACGCGTGCGGGCGAGGCGGCCGGTTCGTTGGAGCAGTCGCTCAACCGGTTGGCCGAGTTTCTGGAAAAGGCACAGAAGATCAAGAGCAAGGTCAAGAGTGCCATGACCTATCCGGTTGTGGTGTTGGTTGTCGCCTTGTCGTTGACGGGCTTTTTGATGGTGACCGTGATTCCGAAATTCGAGACGCTGTTTACGGATATGCTGGGCAAGAATGCGCAGTTGCCGCCCATCACGCGTTTTGTCGTCGGGCTTTCGCACAATTTTGCCGAATCGGCGCTTCCGATTATTGCGGCAATTGCGCTCATTATCGTCTTGGTGAAGATTCTTGCCCGCACACCGCAAGGAAAAATCGTTTTCGATGCGATCAAGCTCCGGATTCCGGTCTTTGGGGATGTGATCCGCAAGTCATCGGTCGGTCGTTCCACGCGCACGCTCGGCACGTTGATGCAGTCCGGCGTTCCGGTTCTTCAGGCGCTGGACATTGTCCGCGACACGGCGGGCAATGCCGTTATTTCGCGTGCCTTCCAGCGGATTCACGATGCGGTGAAGGAGGGTGAGAACATGACGCCCTCGATGGAGGCGAGCAAGCAGTTTCCGGCGATGGTGGTTTCCATGGTCGATGTCGGCGAAGAGACAGGTGCCTTGCCGGACATGCTCAACCGCATTGCGAATACCTACGATGGCGAAGTGGACGATGCCGTCGAAGCCATGACATCGATTATCGAGCCGCTCATGATCGTCGTGCTTGCCGTCATCGTCGGCATCATTGTCATTGCGATGTTCCAGCCGCTGACGGCTATCATCGGACAGATGTCCGGAGGTTAGTTCCCGCCATTGCGCGTGTTGCGTCTGTGGGGTTCCGCAGACGCGGCACGCAGTGGAAAGGTGCGGTTTCCCCGTTGTAAAAAATCGTCTTCGTTCCCATGAAAAACAAACAAGGCTTTACCCTTATCGAGATGCTGATTGTCATTGTGATCATCGTGCTGCTTGCCGGCATGGTGTTCCGCATGGTTGCCGGCATCGGAAAGAGCAACGACATTGCCGCGACGCGTGCCAAGATTGAGAAGGTAGCCAATGCCTTGGAGGAGTTTCGCGCGATTTACGGCAAATATCCGCCGGTTTCGCAGTACGAGGGGATGGGGCAACCGACCGAATACGAATTTCCCGGTTCCTATACATTCAAGCCCTCGGTTGTCCAGCAGATTCTGAATAGCGATCGCAACAAGCAGATTCGCTGGAAAAAATCCGATGACGGAACTGCGAATTCGGGGCGCATTTACACGTTCGGCCTTGTTTCCTTCCTTGTTCCCCGGTACAATGGCGCCGCCGAATACGGTGCCATTCTGTTCACGGGGAACGATCCCAACAATAACAGCAAACAGAATTCGGAGCTGGGGATTCGGCAATGGGCGAATTTCAACAAAAAGAACGGAGGAATCGGGGATTCGGATCGTGATATAGCGGCAGCGCGCCGGATTTTGCCGCATTTGGGCGCCAAAATGGGCGACGACAACCGTCCCGTCAAGGACGGCGGCAACATTGGCGTGATCCGGATTGACATCAAAGAGTCTTTCTGCCATTCGGCCGGCATTAACGGCGTCATTACGAATTCCGTGTACAAGCTCGAAGATGCCTGGTATCGCTCGCTCAACTACCGTTCGCTGCCTCCGTACGACAGCTACAAGCTCTGGTCGAACGGTCCGGATGGCGTCGAAGGCACTGCCGACGACATTGTCGCCGGAGTCTACTAATCTGGTTTTCCGGAGGCGTCCTCCTCCTCCATTCGTTTTCCACTCCTGCAACAACGGATTTTGCATGAATCGCAAAGGCTTTACCCTTATCGAATTGCTCACGGTGATTGCCGTTTTGAGCATCCTCATGGCACTTCTTTTCCCGGCGTACAACCGCATGCAGAAGCGTGTCCGCGCCGTCGCTGCGACGGATCTTTGCAGTCAGGTTGCGGCCGCGTGGGCCAATCTGCAGTTGGACAATGGCCGTTTTCCCTCGAAAGCGTTGTTGACTGACCAGACCGATGGCGGGGCCTATTCCACGCATTGTTCGGCAACGGGGAACGATCTTGTTTTCAAGATGTCGCCCCGGATTGCCTCGCTGCTGAACTGGTGGGTTGCCCCCGGACCCGTTCCGGCGCTGGACGTTTCGAAGTACAATCCGAAGTATGCCATTGAAGGCAGCGGCGTCTCGAAGGGAAGTCCTCTTCCGACTGCTCTCAGTTCCTATTCCGAGCATAGCGAATTGTGGCCGGCAGACGCCCGGCTGGAGCGAAGCGATTTGCAGAAGAAATTCGGCATTTTCGCCCCATGGGTCGAGAATCGGCTTGTCGATGACGACGGCAATCCGCTGAAAGCGTTCGATTCCGACTATGTCCGGGATACGGGCTCGAAATCCAACTCGGATGAGCATGCTTGGGGCTATGGCATCGTATGGGTCATGCTGGATCTGGACGGCGATGGAAAGCTCACGATTCCGGGGGCGTTTACGAGCGATGGCTCGGATCTGGAGATTTCCGCCACGACGGCCGCATGGGTTTACGATGAGGACCGCCAAAAAGTGCTTTCCTCCTGGGGTCAATAAATCATACGGGGCGGTCTTTACCTCGAACGACATTTCCGAACTTCTCTATTTTTCTCACGTTTCATGAAACAGCAACAGCGCCGGTTTGGATTTACGATTGTGGAGCTTTTGGTTGTCATTGCCATCATCGGCATTTTGGCCGGGCTTCTTTCCACTGCCATTGTTCACATGGTGGAAACGTCCCGGAATGCGAAAAACAAGAATGATGCGATGTTGCTGCAAGCCGCCTGCATGCAGTATTACCATGACATGAAGCGGTGGCCGATTTCGCGCGACTACCTCAATGCGAACCTGAAACTGAAAAAAGGCACGTACAAGATTGCCGGCAGCAATACCGACCAGGATTCCTATTCCTACACCTTGTCTTTTTACGAGAACAACGGCTTGATTATCGGAAATCTGATCGATGCGACGTTGCCGGACGGAACGGCGAAAAGCTTTTTGGATTTGAAAGGCTTTTTGACGCCGGAGCAGGACGGCTTGACGGAAAACGATTATCCGTGCACGGCAATGGCCGATGCGCTTCTCGTCACGCGCGGCGAGGCGACGTATTCCGATCCGGCCTCCGAGAAGTACGGAAACTCCATTCCGCGCCGCAAGAATCCCGTTCTGGTTTACCGGGCGCAGTTCATTGTCTGTCCCCATTGCGACAAGGGGTATACGAAAACGGCCGACCGCCGGTATTGCGACAACACCGACTGTTCGTATTACAAGAGCAACGGGGATTATTACCGCTTTACGGCGAAGGAGCGCAGGCGCACGATTTCCCGCGGACAGCCCTTCCGCTTTACCTTCGATTTCAACAACAACAGTTGCACCGTGACCGCCGACTAGCGATCCGCCGTTTGCCGACCCTGTCGGGTTCCTCTTCACGTTTCGACATTTTTCTTCACCATGATTTTGCCTCATTCACACAACCGCGAGGGCTTTACGTTGCTCGAGCTCATTGCCGTGATTGGCATCATTGCCATCATGTCTGTCTTTGTCGTCGGCGGATTCAACGGAATTCTGAAGGCGTTCGGCAATTCGTCCGGCTCCGACGGCGTCCGGCGCGCCATCATGCTGGCGCGTCAGCAGGCTTGTGTGGATGGGCATGAAATCAGCTTTCAGGTTACGGGATACAACACATACATTCTCGTCCGGCGTGCCGGAACGGTTACGGGTCGGTTTTCCGGCAGAAAAGAGCCGATCGGCAGCGGTTCTCCGATTACGGCCAAATGGATTTCCGACGACTATGCGAACCTCGATGAATCGCTGAGCGGTCTCACCAAGGAAATCGGCAATCTTTCCGGTTCCGACAAGCAGTCCGTTTGGAAGGATTACGTGCAACGGTTTGCCGACATGCGCGTCTACGATATGACCGACCACGTATTTTCCTCTATTCTGTGTCCCCAGTTCTACGATGCAAACGACGATACCTGTTCGCTCGCCATCGAGGACAATGCGTATACGAGAGGTTTCAAGGTCGGTAGCGTCTACGGGTATACCATTTCTCCCGAGCAGTCGCTTCCGAAGGGGTTGGTTTTCGACGGGGTATTCAATGCTTCGACCGGCGCATTGAACGAAGACGCCATTCGCAAGGCGTATGTGCTGTTTCTTCCGGACGGATCGCTGGATTCCTCGAGCCAGACGACCTTCAAGATTGTCGATGCCACGACAGGCCGGGGATTTGAAATCAAGATCAATTCCCAGGGGCAGGTCAGTACGACATCTATTCAATAGCGCCCGTATTCCGGGCTTTCTTTGGCTTTTTCCGACAAGGAGATTTCTTTGAAGACGCTTTTCTCTTTTCACCGCACGCTTTCGGACGGCTCCCGCCCGTCCCCGCGGCGCCGCCATGGCTTCAGCTTGATTGAAGTCAATATGGCGCTTTTGGTTGCGGCGGGCGGCATGCTTGCGATTTTCGGTTTGTTTCCGGGGGCGCTTCGCCAAAGCATCAATGCGCAGACGGATACGACGCAGATCACCTTTGCTTCATCGTTGCTGGAGACGATTTCGGCCAATGTCCGTTCGATTGACGACATCGGCAAATGGAACGATCCGGCGGAGTGGTGGAAGATCGCATCCAATGGAACCGGATTGTCGAACAGCATGAAAGCGATTTCCTCGTTCAAGTCGGATTCGAGTTTTTCTCCCATGACCCGGCTTGTCGCAGAGGATTACGATACGCAATCCTTCGGAGACGACAGGTATTGCCAGGTCTGGTACGTCGGAAACGAAACGGACGATCCGAACGACCGCAAGAATCCACGTGAAAGCGAGCTTGCGAAACCGATGCAGTATTTGATCCGGATCGTGCGTCAGATGCGGCCGGTTCGCGTCGTCACGAGCAATTCCGCCAACGGCAATTCGCAGAGTGCGAACTTGGGTACATCCGAAGATGCGAGCATTTTGCTCCCGCATCGCTACATTGTCTCTGTGATTTCCACGGATTCCGGAAGTCCTTCCGTCTACATTCACGAGCAAGTCTATTCTCAAGAGTATGTGTTTTTGAGTCGTCCGTAGGTATGGATGCGGATTTGATTTTCCCTCTTCCTTTCCGGTTGAAGTTATGAAGAAAAACAGACAAGGCTTTACCCTCATCGAGGTCATGGTGGCAACGGCGGTGTTGCTGATCATGGTCGTCATGATTGGAACGCTTTTCACGCAGTCTTCTTCTGCGTGGGATACGGGATATGCCCGCGCCGAAGGCGGAATGATCGTCCGCGGTGTCGTAGGCGCGATTTCCCGCGATTTGAATACGCTTATCGACGGACGCCCCTTTGAGGGCGTCTGGACTTCTTCCGATCCGGTCGAAGTGAGCGATTCCTCTCTGTCGTTTATCAGCATGAAGGCGGGCGAAGACGAGGATGCGCGCGAACCGCATTTGATCGAGTATTCGGCCGGTTCGTCCGTCACACGCAAGGAAACGCCTCTCAAGCGAAACGGAACCAGGTGGGCAAAGGGGACGTCCCAGACCACCAAACTCCATGACAATGGAACGACCTCTTCCAGCATGATGGGCAATGCCTACGAAGCGAAGTTCACCTTTGTGCCCGTGCGCCCGCCCAGCATGACCGCATCGACTGCCATGGACCGGTCGGGTTTCGAACAGGGCACCGAATTCAAAAAGATCGCATGGAAAAACGTCATCGGCGTCAAGGTTCGTTTGGAGCTGACCCGTTCCGGTTCGTTTTCTTCCTTGGAGGTGAAGTCGCTCGGTCCGAACGGTTTGGACAATTCGGACGGGTCCTCCAAGAAACCCGATGACATCATCATCCGTTAGCCACATTTGCTCATGAAAAAGCATTTCATATTATTTCGGGCGCTTGACGAGTCCTCCTGCGGCAAGGGGGCTGTCGGCTTTTCGCTGATCGAGCTGTTGGGGGTCGTTGGAATCATCGGCATTCTGATGGGGCTTGTCGGAGGAGCGGCCTATGCCGCACGGCAGCGTGCATACGTCGCCACGGCCACGACGGAGGCGCAACAGATTTGTGCCGCCATCAAGTCGTATTGGAATGCCTACCGCAGATTTCCAGCCTTCTCCGGAACGTCCGAGAACGGCTATACGCTACTGACGGAGTCCAATATGCGCGAGTTGATCGGGAACGGCGGCAATGCGGCCCTGATCAACATCCCGCCCGATCGCTTCGAGGGCGATAGCCGCGAATTCTGCGATCCGTGGGGCAATGCCTACCGGGTCAAGTTGGAACGGCCGACGGGAATGAGTGCGGAGAGCGTTTTCGAAGGCGTGGTCAGCTTTCCTGCGCAATACCGTTATTTTTGCGAAGACGGCATTTACGACCCGACGTTCAAGTGGGACGAACGCACTTGGGAGCCCTAATGACGAATTTGTTTCCGGAACCGATTGAATAAGATGAAAACGAATAATTCTGAGACATCCAAAGGGTCGGCGCTGGTTGTCGTTCTCGGCATCCTGTCTGTAATGATGCTGATGGCGGTGGCCTTTTCCATGTTTACCCGTGCAGAACGCTCGGGTACGACCAATTTGAAAAATTCCTTTGTGGCCCGTCAAAGTCTGCAGACGGCATTGGGAAAAGCCATTGAAGCGATCGACCTTTCCTTTGACAATCCGACCAACAGCTGGGCCGTGCCGGTTTGGAGAGAGCCGTTCATTTCTTCGTCCAGCGTCACGTCGAACGATTTCTTCTTTTCGCGGCGATTGGGGACGGGCGAGCATGCGGATGCAAAGATTCTCAACAAGGAGCTGGCCTCTTTCCTGACGCCGGCGCAGCTGGCGCTTGTCCGTTCGGCGGACGTGCAATGGGCGCCCATTTACGCATCGGTTTCGGCCAAAGATACGAAAAACCAGGGCGGAGGCGTCTATGGTCTGGAAGGGTATCCGAACGATTCGCTGGTCGGGCGGTATGCCTTTGTCGTCTTGGATACGACAGGCCTTTTGGATCGGAACAAGGCGGGTTTGGACCAAAACGCGAATGTCCGCAAGGAAACCTGCGGAGAAGATCCTTCCGCCTTCATCCTGCCCTCCAAAAACATGGAGAAGGACGGGCTGGAGATTTCCCTTCAGAATCCGGCCAGGTTCTTGACCGGTCGCGCCAAGGCTGGCACCTTCTTCTCGACGGCGGATATGATCCGGTACACGGCGGAAAAGGAGAATGTCGGTCTGGGCATTGAAGAGGGAAAATATCCCTCGATTTCGGTTTTATACCCCGGAAAGCAGAATCAGCTTGGCAACAGTAGCAAAGGCGATCAAGAAAACGGGCCTTGGTTTCCGGCGGATCTCTTTTCCGGCGTAACGACCTCTCTCGACGAGTTGACGCCGGAGGGACATCCCAAAATCGCCTTGCCGGATCAAGACGCGGTTGAGACTTGGAATACGACGGAAGTGCGGAACTTCGCAAAGCGTTCTTTGGCGGCGATGGTTCGGGTTTTTGCCCGTTCCCGTTCCGAAAACGTCGATTCGGATAAAGCGCGCAGTGCGGCGGAGGATGCCAGAAACACCTACGAGCCGCCCTATCGCTTTTTCGTGAAGAAGCGCGATGCCAGCAATTCCGTTTCGCGTGCGCGTCTAGCCACGATTTCGCTGCTCGATTCGCTGGATGAGGACACGGTTTCCGGAAAGTGGGGCACCTTCAATGCCTGGCAGAATTTGGGCAATATCCAAGATTTGCCGCTTCAATTGAAGGACAGCAACAATCCCGTGCTCCTTTCGGACAATTTTACGTGTCCCGATTCGGTCGCCAACAATCCGCTCAACTTCCCGATCACGGAGGATTCCGCCGCGCTTTCGATGACGTGGGCTTATCTGCAGAAAGGGAATGACGATCCGAAGTTCTACGTCACGCAAGGCAATACGGAAACAACGAAGTTGCGCAATGGCATGGCGGGAACCGAATGGAAGGAAGGCGATCCGGACGATCCCGCGATCTGCAAGAAAGTGTTCCGCGAAGTCGAGTTCGTCGCGCATATCGGTGCGGCCGCCCGCTGCTTCCTTGCGGATCCGCGGACACTTCCGCGGATGAAGCTGGACGTGCAATACGACGTCCTGCTCGGTCGCCCCAAAACACCCTCCATTTCGAAACTGGAATCGGATAATTACGAAATTGTCGAATACCTGAACCGGGGTGCCGGAACGGTTCGCGACCCGTATCAGATTTCTTGGGAGTATT
>JAEDLN010000015.1 GCA_016295275.1 Kiritimatiellia bacterium | reverse complement strand
CGCGATGGTCGGCCGCCACCGCCCGTGGGGGCTCCCCACCCTCCCGGCTCGCGCCCGACCGCTTATTAAGCCCGCAAAATTAGCCGGCGCATTATTCGGACCTCCAGAGACGTGCCGCCGGTCCGGGGAGGGCGGTTACTTCTTCATTTGTTCCAGGGTTAGGGTCGCCATCTGCTCTGCCGTCACCTCGCCGTAGCCTTGAATGGAGGTCTGCAACCGTCCGCCGAAGGGCTCGATCCACTCCTCGGGAATGCCGGCGTTTCGCATGCCGAGAATCGATCCTACCGTGGCTCCGTTGCAATCGGTGTCGAAAGCGGCCTGCACGGAGGCGCAAACCGATTTTCCAAAGTCTCCCCCACCCACCAACAGCGCCATGACCACAATCATCGCATTGGAAATGGTGTGGCACCAATCGTGATTCGAAGTTTCGTCGTAAACACCGTGAATCTTATCAATGATTGCTTCCCGATCCAGCCCCTCGCCGTACCAAGCCAACACCTGCTCCACATCCCGGCGAAGGCGGCAATTTGCGGGAATCTCGTCCAAGCCGGCCTCGATGATGGTCCGGATGTCATCGGTGACGGCGGCGGCAGCGGTCATGGCACTGCAGAACATCTCTCCGTAAATTCCGTTTTTGACATGGGAGATGGAGGCGTCCCGCCAAGCCATTTCCGCCGCGGCAGATGGATCGCCCGGATTGACATAACCGAAAAAGTCGCCGCGGATTTGAGCCCCGATCCATTCCCGGAAGGGATTGTTGCGGACTGCCGTCTCCGGAGGTAGCAAACCCATGGCACCGTTTCGGTAGGCCACCCGCTCTGCCGTACAGAGTGAAAGATAGGGAATGAACCGCATCCAGCCCTCCAGCACGTCCGCCGGCGTGAAGTCCCGTCCGTAACATTGCAATAGTTTCAAGGCGAAAACCGTGTAGTTGGTATCGTCATCTTCGGGAGCCGCTCCGTTCAGGGTATCGGCCCAGCAACGGTCCCAACGCCAGTCGGTCAGCACCAGCTCCTTCTCGGCAGGACCGAACTCGCATCTCCGGATATACTTGCGCATGGGATAATTGCCGGTACCCTTCAGAAGCTTGTAAAGCAACGGGCGGCGCGCCCCTTCCACCGGCTTTCCCAACAGACAACCGGAAATCCGCCCCAACCAGGCGCCTCGAAGTTTTTCCGCCATATCGCAAGGCGCGGCCGGCTTCAGCAGATGCCGCCGTTTGGGCCTGGCTGCCAGAATGCCCGCCAAATCGGAAGGCTCGTCATACGGATAATCCGGCCGAAGAGGGGCGCTGTGCAGCTTTTTCGCCAGTTCCCGAGCCGGTTTCTCGCATTCCCTGCCTTTGTTGGCGATCTCCCGGCAGAGGAGTTCGTACTGCTCAACGTCCAACCCCTGCTCCATGCACTGCTTCCATTCGATCGCCATATAGGGCGCCAAGGATATCCACAACTGATCCGACAACATAATGTATCTCCTTTTTCGGGTGTTCGGTATTCATAGTAGCACAAAAAGCGCTTTCCTTGTAAAAAACACCCCGGAGAGGAAAAGAGAGCGAATAGGAGCCGGTTGACGGCAATGCGCGGCGTTTCCTCCGGGTTTCATTCGAAGGCGGTCGGACAAAACCGCCCCGGCTCCGTGTCAATCAATTGCCGACGTCGTCTCGCGATCGCGAAAAGCCGGCTCCGCCCCCGTCACGAGCCACCCGCTTCGCTTCTTGCGTTCCCGTTTGCTTTTGATAGAATGGAACACTGCTGCCCCCGCGCGCGGACTGTTCATCTCCCAACCTACAAATCTTTCCGGAAGCCGAGGTAGCCGCGGAAAGGCCATCCCGGAGAAATCTGCGGGTCGCGCGAGGCGGTTATCCAGACGTTTCCACCTTACTTTCGTGAGGATTGGAGAGACTTAGCATTACGGCGGGGGCGGTTTTCTTTTTCTGATGCGTCCCCGGAAATCGCAAGGCAGCGCCGCACGTGGACGGAAAAACGGTTCCGCGCAATCAGCCGCCGCGAACCATTCGAGACGAATAATGTCGAAATGCCGGCTTCCGGCCAACGCCGTCGGCAATTTCCGATATCCGATTGACAGGTTGCTGCATCGACAGTATACTTCGTCGCAATATATGAACAAATGCTCATATATTCAACCGTGAAATATCCAACCGTGAAAGACTTCTATGAATCCATGTTCTTGCCGATGCGGCTGCGCAAATACAAATGATCCCGACGCCGAGCGCAGACACCATCGCCGCGCCACGTCTCCCAATCGAACCGCGGACAGACTCGCCTTTCTCGCGGAAAACCGGACGGCTTGCGTTCGCTTGGCCGTCTGCGCCGCTTTCTTTCTCGCAGCACTACCCTGCACCGAAACCATCAAGGCGCTGCTCTTTCTCGCCGCCTTTCTGGTTGTCGGGTCGGATATCCTCCTGGACGCCCTTTCGTCCCTCGCGAAAGGGAATGTTTTCACAGAGAAGCTGCTGATGACCCTTTCCGCAATCGGTGCGTTTCTGCTCCGCGAATATCCGGAAGGAATTGCCGTATTGTTCCTTTTCCGCATTGGCGAAATGATGGAAGAGTACGCCGTGCAACGCAGCCGAAAATCGATTTCGGCACTTCTGGAACTCCGGCCCGATACCGCAATCGTCCGGCGCAACGGACGCGAACAGCGCGTTCCGGCTCATTCCATTCACGTCGGAGAAACCATTCTGGCGGAGCCGGGAGAACGGATTGCGCTCGATGGTGTCGTTCTTTCGGGTTCTTCGACCCTCGATGTCTCCATGTTGACCGGCGAGAGTGCCCCTGTCGCGGTCGAACCCGATTCCGTCGTATCCGGCGGCTGCATCAACCTGACCGGACTTCTCTCCATTCGCGTCACCCGGGGCTTTTCGGATTCCACCGCATCCCGCATTATCGCATTGGCGCAAGACGCAATCGAGCGGAAATCGAAATCGGAAACAACACTCTCCAAATGGGCTAGAATCTATACTCCGTTTGTCTGCCTGATCGCTCTTGCCATCGGACTCGTTCTCCCCCTTCTCCTGTTGTGTTTCGGAAAGGATCCGGCATGGGGAATCTGGACATACCGTTCTCTCGCCTTCCTCGCCGTCAGCTGCCCCTGCGCGCTTGTCATCAGTATTCCACTCTGTTTTTTCTGCTCGATCGGGACAGCCTCTGATTGCGGCATCCTGGTAAAAGGATCGGGTATTTTCGAGCGCCTTCCCTTCCTGAAGACAATCGCCTTCGATAAAACGGGAACCCTGACAAAAGGCCGTCTGTCGGTCGCCGGCATTTTCCCCGTTTCCGGTTGCTCCGAATCGGAGCTGCTGGAAAAAGCCGCCTGTCTGGAATCCCATTCCACGCACCCGATCGCCGCAGGCATCCTCCGCCACTGCAACAAACCCGTCAACGCCGCGCGCATGGCCCGTCTCGAGGAATACGGAGGCAGCGGCGTCACGGCCATTCTGGACGGCAAACCGGCAGCTGCCGGAAACGCCCGCCTCATGAAGAAACTCGGTATTGCCCTCCCCGCCGATCCGCCCCCCGCACGCGGCTCGCTCGTCTATGTCGCAGAAGCCGGACGGCTCCTCGGAAGCATCTGCCTGCAAGATACGTTGAAACCGGGGATTCGCGAGTCCCTCGCGGCTCTCCGCCGCAAACTCGGTCCCGACAGCCGTTTCGTCTTGCTGAGCGGCGACAACCCGACCGAAACCGCGGCCATTGCCGCCGAAGCCGGTATCGAACGCTTTGAAGCCTCCCTTCTTCCCGCCGATAAGCTTTCCGCCCTTTCCCATCTGCAAAACAGGCATCCGTCGACCCGCCAAAGACCCGCCGTCGCCTTTGTGGGCGATGGCATCAACGACGCCCCCGTTCTCGCACACGCCGATATCGGTATCGCCATGGGAGCGTTGGGCTCCGATGCGGCAATGGAAGCGGCGGACATCGTGCTGATGGACGACCATCCGCGGAACATTGAAACCATCCTCGGATTGGCACGGCAATGCCGACGGATTCTCCGGCAATGCGTCTTCATGGCCATCGGAGGCAAAGGCGCCTGCCTGATTCTTGTCGCACTCGGGAAGGTCGGACTCTTTGGAGCGGTCTTTTCCGATGTCGGGATCCTCGTGCTTTGCATTCTAAATGCGCTACGCTGTCAGAAAATACCGCAAAAATAGCCGTTTTTCGCTCTCTTTTCTCGGATTCTTTCGTTTTCCAAAAAAGACGTTGACACAGGGGGGCTGTTTTTGGCAGAATTACCGCCGTGTTGAACATCCGAACGCTTGTTCGACATCCTTCTCGGCGAGGTAGCTCAGTTGGTAGAGCAGGGGACTGAAAATCCCTGTGTCGTGGGTCCGATTCCCACCCTTGCCACCACTTCTTCAGCGGGTTTTGCCACACGGCAAAATCCGTTTTTCTTTTCCGAGGCGAAACGGACAAAACGAAAACGACTCGGGTGGAATCCATTCGGACTCCACCCGAGTTGTTTTGCGATTGTGTTTCTCCCCGGCTTACTGATTGGCCAGCGGACACGGCCAATCATCCGTCCGGAAAGGCGAAGCGGGCAATCCGGCGCGATTGTATAGATTGCACTCCGGCGCGCCATGGAATGCGTACCGGACGGCAACGGGTTCCGGCACCTCGGGAGACGATACCACCACCTGCGTTCCGTCGATCCGGGCATCGGCAACATGCCACTTGCGATCGGCTCCGGCAATGGCGAATCCCTTCAGCGGCGTTCCGGCGGGCGCCTCTTCCGGATCGTTGTTGTCCGTAACCTTCTTCACGCCCACCATCAAGCCGGTCTCGGCATAGTCGAACGAAATGCGCGCTTCCGAACCGTCAACCGACAAAGACCGATACAACGGACCGGACACCACGACGTCCTTGCCATACTGGTTGCGGAGCGCCCACAAGGCAAGCCGTTCTCCGACATGGTATTTTTCGCGCGGATGGATCTCAAAGGGTTCGCCGATATCAATCGTGACGGCAAGTCCCGTATTGGGAACCGACAAGCCTTTGCGCTGCGCCTCGCGAATCAGCGTGAAGCCATCGCCGCCTTCCACCGAATCCACTCTGCGCCAATTGTTCCAGAACGAAGCAAGCTGGACGGCATAAAACGGAAGATCGATCCCCCATGCTTTGCGCCATCCGTTCACAAGCGCCCGGTAAAGCGGCAGATAGGCTTCTCCCAAACGGCTGTTGGCGCAACCTTGATACCAAATGACGCCTTTCACCGGAAAACGGGTCAAGGGATAAACCATCCGGTTGTAGCGATCGCCGAGGTACAGCGTATTGAGCTGATCGAACCGAGGCGGATTTTTCTGCTCCGGCGTACGACCTTCCTTCAAAGCGGCAGCCGTCTCCTGCCGCCACTGCTCCATTTGGCGGACATAGGTCTCCAACGCCGCACGCCCTTCCTCCGTATTCGGCAGACAGGCCTGCACCTTTTGCGCCAGACCCGCCAACTCCGGCTCGGTCGAAAACGCTTCCGGCGGAATGAACGGCTCGATACTGGAAGCGCTCCAAGAGGTGTTGATCAGACCAATGGCAAGATCGGTTTCCTTGACGATCCGGCGCGCAAAGAACCAGCCGGCACAGGTGACCATGTCAAAGCATTCTTCCTTCTGCGTGGTCGGATGCCAACCTTTTTTCTCGGCGAGAAAATTCGGCAGATACGCCAAATCCGAGTCCGGAAACGGAGCCGTGCCGCGAACAATGCGAATCGTGCGAATCTGCGGCAGCGTATCCGCTTCCGCCGCAAACCGCTCCCGCTCCAAAGGATTCCACCCGAACGAAAATTCCATGTTGCTCTGCCCGGCGCAAACCCAGACGTCGCCAACCAGAATGTCGTTCAAAACCAAGGTTTCGCCATCTGCGACAATGGTCAGATCGCGCCCCTCCTTCGTAGGAGCAAGCGGCTGAAGTCGAACCTCCCAGCGCCCCTCGGAATCGGCTTTCGTTTCATGGTTTTGCCCCGCAAAGGAGACTTTTACCGTCGCTCCGGGCGCGGCTTTTCCGAAAAACGGAATCGTCGCCTCCCGCTGCAGCACCATGCGCGAACTGAAAAACTTCGGCAATTCCAACGAAGCGGAAGCGGAAAGCGTCAATGCGCAGAAAACAAATAAAACAAAACTCTTTTTCATGGTCGAATCCCTATGGACGGATGTTAGCGGAGAATTTGATCTGCGAGCGCTTCGCCTCGTTGAATCTGCTCATTGGAAACGGGAATGAAGACAACGTCAATCCCCTCACCCCATACGGAACGATAAAACTTCGAAAGCGCGTTCTCTTTTTGTCCGCGAAGTTCGTCCGAATCGCGGGTTTTTGCCTCGGAGACAATGACGCCCTTTACGGAAATGGCTTTCAGCGGCGAAAGAATCCCATTCCAAGCCGATCCGAAGTCCGTTTCTTTCAACTCCGTAAATGTCGGGCATTTCCCGGCCGGAACACGACCTTCGTTCAGCGCTTTCGCACTTTCGTCAAACCACTTTTTTACGGCCTTCAGATGATTGGAAATCGCAGCATCCCCGCATTCCGTTCCCGGAATCATCGCTTCGGCCGCGTTCGCCAATTCGATCAAACCTTCCGCCCGATAACGGGTCGCCGGAAGAATCGCTTCCAACCGCTCCGTTCTGGCGTCGGCAAAGATCAGCCCGACAGGAACCGTAGATTTGGCGTCGAGTGCACGACCCAGTCCAATGACAAACAGCGGCGTGTGGGAAACGATTCCTTCGATGGGACGCCATGCGCCATACTTCACAAACCCTTTCTCATACAAGCCATCCGGATTCTCGAAGGATTCGCGCTGGCCGCCGATGTTCAGGGTTCGGACCAGTCCGCTGTGACGGAACGAATCCTTCAGCGCATCCGGCTTGAAGGAGCTTTTGCGGACCTGCGGACCAAAGGTCGATCCCGTCACGACATAGACATCGCCGACGACGATATTGGTATAGGTCAACGTAGTCTCGTCCCCGACGATTTGAAGTTTCCGGGGCGCGGATGACGCCGGAAATGCCGGAAAACGAATCTGCCACGCGCCTTGCCCGTCCGTCTCGACCGATTTCTTTTCTTCGCCAAACGAAACGTCGATCATGGCGCCCGGGGTGGCAAAGCCGGACAGGACAAACGGCTTGTCGCGCTGAACTACCATATGGTTGCTCACCGTCGACGGCAACCGTACACCGGCCGACGCCGTATCGGAAACGCCAAACAGTATCGCAACCGCCGCAAAAAGGGGCGACAAAATCGAAACCGCCTTCGTGCGGTTTTCCGAAAAGGCAACTTTTTTATTCTTCATATGAGCCATCTTCTTGAAACCGATTGAATCGAAAAAAAGAAATGCAATCAAATAAAGCTATTTTCAGGAATTCGGACACGGGACAAACAGATACACAATCCGTTTGAGAAAACAGACAGGAAAGAGAAGAAGAATCGCCGGAGACCCCGGCAGCCTAGTGCAAGGAGCAAGGGCCGTTCTGACAGCCGCCCTTGCACGCCATGACTTCCAGGAAGTTGGCGGGTAGCTTGCCCATCGCATACAGACGAATCATGCCGACCGCCTTTCGATCGAGCCCGTCGATGAATTTCGAGTCGAGCTTGAAATCGGGCGGGAGCTCGTCCGCAATTTCGTCCAATACGGCCTTTGTGACACCGCAGCTTTTTGCGTAGTTGCGCCCATTGTCGCTGGCCGGAGTCGGCAGCTTGAGCGGTTCCAACAGAACCGGATCGATTTTGCGGGCGGAAAAAATCGCACCGAGCTCTTCGAAGGAGAGCACGTAATCGACATTCTCCTTCGCAAGCGCTTCATCGCGCTTGGCGATGCAAGGTCCGATGAAGACGACCTTCGTCTTTGGATTCAACTCCTTGGCGAGCCCCGCCGCATACACCATGGGCGACGGCGTCGTCGAAACATGCGAAAGGAAGTTGGGGAAGTGCTTCTTGACGAGATTGACCCATGCCGGACAGCAGCTGGTGGTCATGAGCCCGCGCCCTTCCTTCTGGAATTCCACGAACTCGTGCGCCTCGTGTTCGGTCGTCATGTCGGCACCTAACGCCACCTCGATGATTTCGCCGAATCCAAGCTTCTTGATGGCCGTAAAGAGCTGCTCGATCGAGCCCGGAAACTGCGAAATGGCGGCCGGTGCGACGATTGCCGTGTAATGCTCGCCGGTCTTCTCCTGATCCCGCAACGCATACAAAAGCTGAATGAGCTGCGACTTCTCCACAATCGCGGAGAACGGGCACGAGCGGAAGCATGCCCCGCAGAAAATGCACCGCTTGAAATCGATCTGCGCAACGCCGAATTCATTCTTGCGGATGGCGCCGACGGGACAGGCTTCTTCGCATGGCACCGTAACCTCGACAATCGCGTGGTACGGGCAGACTTGCGCGCACTTGCCGCATTTTACGCAGAGCGTGTTGTCAATGTGACTGTGCTGGTCGCTGACGCGAATCGCGTGCTTCGGACAATTGAATTCGCACGGACGCGAGAAGCAACCGCGGCAATTGTCGGTCACCATGAAGGTGCGCGGACGGCACCCGTCGCAACCGGCGGAGCAGACTGTCAGCGGATTCGTCGGAGCCGGCGGATCCTTCCGCATCTCGGCCAAATAGGAGGAAAGCGTCCGGGCCTCATCCGTCTCCTCCTCGCACGAATAGCCGAGAAGCGCCATGACCCGGTACTTGAGAACGGCACGATCGTGCCATACGGAGGACCGGCTGAACTCGCCATGACGCGGGCGAATGTCAATCGGAATCCGATCGATCGTTTTCTCCAGGTTTCCTTCGTCGAATGCGCGAACCATGCGAATCATCAACTCGCGCCGAATAAATTCTGCACCATTTGTCATCGTAAAAGCACCTATATTTGCGGATTTCGGAAATGCAATCCGCAATCCTAAAAACGGAATCGGATCGATTAGCCCCGCGGAATCGGCTCCCCGAGTCGCTTGGCCAATTCTGCAACAATTTTACCGACCGACGCATGTGCCATCACATCGCCGTCGATCGTAACGAACGGAGCATTGCAGACATTGTTCGCTTCACATAGGTTCAGGCATGTCGATGCCGAAATATTGACGCGGTCCAACCACGCTGGAGGAAGCTCCGTCTCAAGATTCATGAGCTTGGAGGAACCCAACATGTAGCAGGTGGTTCCAATGCAAATTTTCAGTTCTATTTTTGCCATAGCAGAACTCGTAGAGAGAATAATGACCCGATGCCTTCATACTACCTTTTTTCAGGGGAAAAAAGCAACGGATATCGTAAACATTGGGGTAAATTACCGCAAAACGCACGAAATGAAGGGCCGAATCTGCGCCATTTTTCGGCACGGCAATACTCGGCAAATAGCGAAAACGGGGAATTGCACGAAATCCAAAACGGCCCGTTTGGCTCGGGACGCATGCTAGACCGATGTCTGCGATTTGACCAGCCGACTGTAAAAGCCGGGAGTATTGCAAAGCGACTCGTGCGTACCGCGCTGCGAAATATGGCCGTCCTCCAAAACGACAATCTGGTGGCAACGGGCCGACATGGAAACACGCTGGGAAACGATGATGGCTGTTTTGTTTGCCATCAGACGGGTAATCGTCTCTTGGATTTTGCGCTCCGTATCCGCATCCAACGCCGATGTCACATCGTCCAAAATCAGCACCTCCGGATTCGTGAGCAGTGCGCGGGCAAGCGAAATGCGCTGGCGCTGACCGCCGGAAAGCGTTGTTCCTTTTTCCCCGATGATCGTTTCGTATTGTACGGGAAGACGCATGATGAAATCATGGCAATCCGCCGCCTTTGCCGCATCCATGATTTGCGTCGGCGTCGCATCCGGACGTCCATAAGCGATGTTCATGCGTGCCGTACCGCTCAAAATCTGGGCTTCCTGCGGTACCAACGCCATGTGCGTATGGAGCGATTGTTGCGCGATTTTGTCCAGCGAAAGACGGTCGATCCGGATACGACCGGTGGTTGGATCGTACAGTCGCGTCAGTAAATTGACCAGCGAAGTCTTGCCGGCGCCGGAAGGGCCCATGATGCACGTCCATTTTCCCGCAGGAATGAAGAGATTGATGTTCGAAAGGACGAACGGTGCATTGTCGCTGTATTGGAAGGAGACGTTCTCAAGGGAAATTCCGGTCCGAATGACCGCCGGAAACGGCTGTGCGTCGGGCGCGTCCAAAATCTCGTTCTTGTTTTCAAGCGTATACGAGACCCTCTGTACAACCGCATAAAGCCCCGCAATATCGGAGGAGGCTTGCGTCAACTGGATGATCGGCGTGAACAGATTGATCGCGGCACCGTAGATGAACATCATTTTTCCCAGCGTCATATCGCCATTCAACACGCGATAGGTGCAATAAATGAAAATCATCTGCGTCACAATCGAGGTGAGCAGCTGGGCAAAGCGGCCGATGCCGGCGGAAAGCCGTTGCTGGCAAAGCGTATCACGCTGCATAACGGCAGAAAGCCGGAAAAAATTCATTCGCTCGACATTGACGCGGTCATAGGCGAAAATGGCTTTGATGGCATCCAGCTTTTGGGAAACCAATCCCCAGAGACAGGAATTGGAGTGACGCGCTTCCCGATGGAATTCCTTGACACGGATCTGGTTGTTCCGCATCACAAACGCATACGGAATCGCAGCCAAGACAATCATCAGCGTGCAGGTGACGTCCAACGACAAAAGAATCGCCAGACCGACGATAAACATCAATGTCTGCGAGAAGACGGCGGCAATGATGTTCAAAAGGATATTCTGGATCATTCCGACGTCCGAAAGAAGACGCGCCATCAGACGTCCCGGCGTGACGCTCATGTGATACCCGCTGGAAAGCCCTATGATTTTCCGGTGGATGTCATCCCGCAAGCTGACGACCAGGCGGTGCGCCACCTTGTGCCGTTGCTGAACGGAGACACGACTCCCGATGTTCAGCAGAATCACCGTCGAGAGATACACCAAAAAAAGCAAAAACAGCCGCATCCCCGCATCCGGCGGGCGTCCCGACGCATTCTCGATCCGGTAATCCTCTGCGACTCGGGCCTTCGTTTTCCGTTCCGCCGGAACCGGTGCCGTATAGGACGACAGGCGCGATCCGGAACTGCGCTCCCAGACGATCGGCGCATCCGCCGCCCGATCGGGCTCCGTTGCACGCGCCCTCCAATCCGCAATCAGCGCAGGCGGATCGACAACGAGAATCTTGTCGATTACGATCTGCCCGTAGAACGACATTAGGTAGACGGAACAGAGCGATGCCGTCGATATCGCCAAATAGGCGAACAGCGGCCATTTGTGCGGCCACAAATACCGGAAGAAAAACGTCTTTACGAGCCGAAACGGATTTGCGTACCCGAACTTCTCCCTCGGCGGCCGGTATGGAACATCGCGATCTTCCCACCGCGGACGCGACGGATCTCTGAACTTCGTATTCGGCGGATTATTCATCGTGTTCATCGGTGATAACCCCCTTTCCGGCATGCTTCTCGTACAAATCGCGATACCGGCCGTTTGGAATCGCGACAAGCTCATCGTGCGAACCGGATTCCACCACCACGCCGCGGTCCAGAAGCAAAATGCGGTCGGCATTGCGAATCGTACTCAGACGATGCGCGACGATAAAAGACGTGCGCCCTTTCAAAAACCGATCCATCGCAAGCTGAATCGCCTTCTCCGATTCGCTGTCCAATGAACTGGTCGCTTCGTCCATGATGATGATCGACGGATTCGCCAACACCGCACGCGCAATCGAAATCCGTTGCTTTTGCCCGATGGAAAGCTGGACATCGCGTTCGCCGATCACGGAATCGTATCCTTTCCGAAAACCCAGGATATCCTCGTGGATTTCCGCAATCTTTGCGGCATTCACCACTTCTTCCATACTGGCGTCCGGACGCGCATAGCGAATGTTGTCGGCAATCGATACCGTGAACAGCAACGATTCCTGCAATACAATGCCAAATTGGCGCCGGAGCGAGGAGAGCTCCACGTCGCGAACGTCCATCCCGTCAATGCAAACGCTTCCCGTCTTTACGTCGTACAACCGCATGATAAGCGAAAGCACCGTCGTCTTCCCGCACCCGGTCGGTCCGACAAGCGCAATGGTCTGCCCCGGCTTGACGTGCAGGTCGAGCTCGCGAATGACAGGGTGCTCCGGAACATATTCAAACGAAACCTTGTTCAAATCAACACGACCCCGGACATTCGTCAACTGTACGGCATTCTTTTTGGACGTGATTTCCGGCTTTTGGTCCAGAATCTCGAACAGACGGTCCGTCGAAATCCGGACATTCTGCAATTGCTCGGCCAATTGGGAAAAACGAACCGCCGGCCAGAGAATTTGCATCGTGTAGGTTGTAAAGGCGGTCACGTCGCCATAGTTCGCAGACCCGTCGAGTACCATTGCGCACCCTAGGAAATAAATGGTGACCCGTCCCACCTCCTGGAGCAGCTGCGTGTTGAAAGCGAATGTCGAGCTGGCCAGCCAACTGTCGTGCGCATGCTGGGTCGTCTCTTCGGATTGACCGGAAAAGATGAAATCTTCGCGCGTCTCCGTTGCAAAGGTTTTTACCGTCATATTCGCCGTCAGGCGGTTCTGGACTCCCGCCGCCAGCCTGTCGGCCGAGTTCCTCCATCGCCGCGTCGCCTGCCGGAGCTTCCGGATGTTCATGCGATAATTCAAGACAAACAACCCAACGATGATCAGAATGGGGAGCGACAGACGCCAATTGATGTAGAGCGTGGCGGAAATCGCAAAAAGCGAACAGACCAGATCGGAAATCACCTGAATGGAAGTTGCACCGAGAATCTGCTGCATCGTCGTGCTGTCGCCCATCAGACGGTTGATGAGCTTTCCCGTACTGAATTTCCCGAAGAACCCGATGTGCAGATTCAGCAGATGATTGTAAACCGCCATGCGGACGTCCAATACGAATTTCTGCCCGAGAAAGGCAATGCCGAGAACTTGCAGAAAACTGATCGTCGCATGCAGAACGGGAACCGCAAGCATGCAAACAATCAGCCCGGGAAGCAAATCCTCCTTCCGGGATCCGATGACGTCGTTGATGACGGCACGCGTGAATAGCGGCGGCAGCATCGCAAGAATCGAAAGAAAACCGGTGGCGACCATGAGCCACAAAATCCGCTTCCGGAAGGGACGGATAAACGGATAAACCTTCCGGAACGTGCTCGCTCCGGATTCTCGTTCCCCGTTCTGTTTCCCGCCCGCACTCACAATACCGATTCCGCTTGCAGCCTCTTGTTCCCGATCCGATGACGCTTACGGCTGGAACAACAGCGACCAAATCGACACTTTGCCGAGACGGATCTTCGCCGTCGCCGACGTGCCGGGCGCGACCGGGCGCCCCTTTTGCTCGAAGGAGCAGTACGCCACACGATAGTTGTTGTCGCCCGTTCCTTCCACTACATCCCGCAACTCTTCTACCGCTCCGTAAAACCGGGTCGGAAAAATCGTGCGATAGGTGCCGAGACGGGCCTTCAGAAACTGCCCCTTCTTCACCTTTGCCGCATAGCGCTCCGGCACACGAAGCTTGAGCAGATCGACATCCCCGTCGAAAATCTCATACAGAACGAAATCGGGGCGCAGCATTTCGCCGACATAAAACGTGTAGCGGGAAACGCGTCCCGAAATCGGGGCGCGCACGACCCGGTCGCGAAGCGCTGCCTCCGCACGTTCGAGCGCCTCGCGCTTTGTCGCAAGCTCCTGCTTGAGAACGGCAATCTCGGCTTGTCCGATAGTCAAATCCGTTTCTTTGAGCGAACGGAGCGTTTCGCGGGACCGCGTTACGCCAAACTCGTCGTCCGACAGCTTGCGCCCGGAAACGAGCCCCTTGTCATGCAGAAGGCGCGTCACCTTGAGCTGGTCTTCGGAATAGGTGAGCTCCAATTCCGCCAACCGAACTTTTTCATGGTGCGCACGCAAACTCTCCTTCACAGAGGCTTCCTTCAGCGCCAACCGCGATTCGACCTCTGCCACCTCGCTGCGCGCCACGCCGACAGACGCCTTTTCCGCATCGTCTTCCAAACGCAAGAGAGGATCGCCTTCCTTTACCTCGGCACCGGAAAAAACGAGAATCTCCGCAATCCGCCCGGTCGTTGCACTGCGAACCTCGGAATAAAGCTTCGTCGTGGCATAACCGGACGCCGTTGCATACTGGGGTACCTGAATCAGAAACCCGCCCGCCAAAACAACCGCAAAAACCAGAACGACGACGGCAAAGATGCGAAAACGCCGAATCTTCCGCTCCGATTTCGTAATCGGCATCTCTTCTCCTTTCGTCGTGCGAATATCTCCCATGGCCGGACCTCCTTCTTCGAAATGATTGCCTTCCGTTATGTCTTGTTTTTCTTGACGGAAATGAAGTCCTTCGCCAAGGAGCGATAGCCTTCGTTTTCATCGACGTAGCGCTTTACGCAGAGATTGCAATTTTCGCACGACCGTTCGTAGCAATTGCGGTGGACACGGGACGGATACATGGCACGAAAGGCTTCATAGCATTCGTCCGAACAGAAACAGTACCGCTCCTGCGTGGATCCGAATGCAATATGCAGCATGTGGAAGCCATCCTTCTCCGGCGATGTCTCCTTTCCGCACCAGCCGCAATTCAAATTGAGCCTCTCCAAAATCTGCTTCCGGCGCTCGACAAGCTCTCCCTCCGCCCAATCGTACTCGATCCGCTCGACGGCAGTTTTCTGCACGCGTGCGACGACAGCGTCATTCCGGACAACCAGAACGGCACCATCCTTCACAATGTAGCAGCGCGCCCCTTCCACCGGTTCCGCCCGCCCGCGTACATACACCTTCACACCGCCAAACCGCGGCATCGAATACGCATTCCATCCGCAGGAATCGCAAACCGATACAAACAAATGCTGCTGAAGACTTTCGCCACACTGCGGACAACGGCCTTCCCGCAAAACATGAAGCCGTTTCACGGATTGCTCGGCCGCATTGCGCATCTCCTTGTACGCTTGCTGCTGAATGCGCCCGCCCGCTTCCGGCTCGGAAAGCATTTGCAAATCCGTCTTGAACTTGTCCGGATCGTCGTTCAACAACGCCTCCGAAAGGGGCGACGCAGTCTCCGGCAATGCGGACGGAATCTCTGTCTTCTTAAAGGGAAATAACCCCGAAAGCGAAAATTTCATCTGTTTTCCTCCTTCCCGTCGAGATACGGGGAATGCAAAAAAAGAATCACTCTTTGCCAGAGCCGATATCCGGCATGACCCCGACAACCCGATGCAACTCGGCCATCCCGGCAATCACTTCACCGGCAACCGCAAGATGGCGGCGCGTGGCACTTGTCAAATCCTGCTGCGCATCCAGCACATTGCGGCTGGAACCTTCTCCCAAGGCAAAACGGTCATTCTCCGCTTCAAGCGCCTCTGCGGCCGCAATCGCCGCCGAACGCGCAATGAGCAGACGCCCACAGGAATTCCGAAACTCGATGAGCGCTTTCTCACGCGCAATCTGCGCCTTCAAGAGTATCTCTTCGTAATCCGCCCGTAGCGCCGCCGCCTCCGATTCTTTCGACGCCAGTCGCGCTTCGTCCCCCGATTTGTCGAGATTTCGTTTGTAGAGAATCGAAACCGTGTAGCCGAATTCATTGCCGGAATCCGCTGCTTCTTCGGAACGCCATCCGGCCCCTACATTCAAATCCAGCGCATCGCGCGTCTGCTCGGCTGTCCATGAAACCTCCGCCTCGGCTGCCTCGGCGGCCGAACGCGCCGCCAAAACCACCGGAGACGCATTCGTTACACTAATGGCCGAAAGCGCCTCGGTATCCAGCTTGGCGAGCGCATAGGCCCACTTCAATAGCGTGTCGGACGATTCCTCCGTCAGTTCCGGAACGGATGCCAACCCAAACGATTGCGCCAAATCCGCAGCCTGCGTCTGAATCGACTGACGGGCCATTTCCAGCTGCTCCCGGCGTAGCGTCGCTTCATATCGGGCAGGATAAATCTGATATTGCGCCAAATCCTTGAGTCGAACCCGCTCGGTGGATTGCTCCAACAACTTCTCCGCACGGTTCAACGCTTTTTCGACCTCCTGCGCGTCCGCTACGCTGAACAGCCATTTCGCATACTGCTTGACGATGTCGGTCGATATCTCCAACAACTCGCCTTGTATCGCATGAAAGCGCTCTTGCTCTTTGAATCCCAATTGCTGAAGCTCGATCTCATGGAGCGCAAAGGACCGATCCTGCAAAAGCGGAATGCGCAAACTCGCTCCGACGCCGACTTCCGCCGAATCGTCCTCGCTTAATCCTGTTGCATCCTGTGTCACATACGCCCCGACCCCACCATAGACACCGCGAAGCAACGGAGCTTCGACACCGGCTCCCGCATAGGTCGAATTCGCGTCAATGGAACTCGTGAACGATGTGCGCGGCGCTTCCGTCGGATTCTCCGTCCTCCCCGCCGATGCCGTCAATACCGGCGAGTAAAACTGATCCGCCGCCGCTCTCCGCAACATGCGCGCACTTCGCGCACGCTGGCTCTGCGCCAAATACCGAGGATGACGCTCACGAAATTGATGCATCCACGCGCCAAGCCGACCTTCGGCCGGAATCATGCCAACCAATGAAATCGCAGGAATTTCAAGATTCGAAATTTCAGACTCCCCAACGGAAGCTCGATCTTTCTCCCGTTCCGATGCCAGCGTTTCCGCCGCCTGTGCCCCCGTTTGGACCAATGCCAAAAATGCGAGAGCAAATATTTCTGAAGCTGTTTTTACTTGCCGGGTGTTCATTAACGAGTCAGAACTCCAGGGGTCAAATTTGCTTCGCCAAAGGCGTAACAAACGAAAAAGGCTGGATGTGACTTTTGACATTCAATCCGAAAATCGGTGCGGAACCGACTTTTCAAAATTGATGTTTCTTGAAGAAAAGTATGCGCTCTTCGATCGCGAATATCAACACGAAACCGATCGCTTCCGCAAAAATCGCTTTTCTTCCCTCTCTCTGCCAAAAAAGATGATCTATCCGATTTGAAAGAACCTCCTCGCTCTTTTTTTTCACAGTCGACAATACGTAACAACTTCATCATGGCGCCTCATCCATCGGTATCCGAAATCCGTTCTTGTGAAAAGCAGCAAAACCATACGCGCCCGATCGGACGAAACGCATCCGAATCAAACCCTGCGATTCGATTTCTTTTTTGTAAGATAAAATTTATTTACAGATAACTCTCCTGCCGTCCCGATCGCTCCGATATTCCCGGAAAAAAAAACGAGCATTACCATAGGGAACAATGCATGCGCACAACAGAATGATAGATTCACGCATTCATGTTCGAGTAGGGGATTGTGGCATATCATATAAGCATGGCAGAGGAATGAAATGAGGCACCACGACCGCAAGTGACATCTTGCAGAAGATGGATGAAATGTTCGCACAGAAGTGTCGGAATTCCATTTCTTCTCACGCACCACACGTTCAGCCGGCTATCGGATACTCCTCACCGGAATCTCCAGATTCGGCGGACGGGAATCCCATCCTGTACCCAAAGCCCCATGCTATCGCCTGCGGTGGCGGTACAGCAATACGCGCATTACCAACACCATTCATAATCATGTTCCGTGAGAAGCGGCGACCGTTGTACCCGTGGATCACTCGCATACCCCCACGTCATACGTACCTTACGTAACCCGTTATGCCGTGTCCCATCGCCGTAATGTACCCTCGATAGCCTCGATTTGCCGCTACGCCCCAGGCACGCGCATCTCCAACACCCATTATGCGGTCTCGTTGCGGTAGGGCGCGATGTCATCGTCCGTGGCGGCTCGCCACTCGCGCCGCCCGGGTAATGCGCGTGCGAATTTCGCGGGCGTAATGACGGCACAATTGGACCGCATCACGGGGCGCGGCGCGTAATGCCGTGCGAATTTCGCGAGCGTTATGGCATGCGCAATTGAACCGCACCGCGGTGCACGGCTTGGCAAAGTAGCACACACTGAGTGTTTTGCGGGGGCGTCTCCGTGCGCCCCCAATAGCCGCGCAGCGCGCGGCGTCCGGTACCACACCACCCGCGGTACGACCGCGGGACCGAACCATTATGACGCATGCGAGGGATGCCCTCTCTCACCAGTACGCGCGCGCATCGCCATGGCGGCTCGCCACCCCGAGCAGTGCGCATCCCGCACCCCCGTGCCCGGTTCCCATTGCGCGTCCTGTGATGCGGACCCGTGGTGCGGTTGGCATTTCATACGGGTTTGCGGCGCGATGGGGACATCGCGCCCTACCGCATATTACCCCCGCGAAATTCCCCCTATCCCGCATCCCGTGGTGCGGTCCCGTTGCATGCCATTGCCCCTCCGTTCCGTTGCGCGGCGCGCCATCGAAAACGCTAAAAATTCTTTGTGCTCCGTTGTGTTAAGAAAACCCGCACCCCACCGCCGAATCCAGCCTCCCGACCCCGTCGCCGCGCGCCATGGTGCGGTCCCGTGGTGCGGTTGGCATTTCGTACGGGTTGGCGGCCCGAGCCGGGAGGCCCGGCGGCCGTCCATCGCGCCCTACCGCAACGGGACCGTATGGCTATTGAACCGCACCACGGGGCGCGGCGCGTAATGCCGTGCGAATTTCGCGAGCGTTATGGCATGCGCAATTGAACCGCACCGCGGTGCACGGCTTGGCAAAGTAGCACACACTGAGTGTTTTGCGGGGGCG
This sequence comes from Kiritimatiellia bacterium, assembly GCA_016295275.1. Taxonomy (GTDB): domain Bacteria; phylum Verrucomicrobiota; class Kiritimatiellia; order RFP12; family UBA3636; genus JAEDLN01. The sequence continues at coordinate 897 of JAEDLN010000015.1, read as the reverse complement.
TCTCCGTGCGCCCCCAATAGCCGCGCAGCGCGCGGCGTCCAGTACCACACCACCCGCGGTACGACCGCGGGACCGAACCATTACGACGCATGCGAGGGACGCCCTCCTGCCAGTACACCCGCGCACCACCCGTGGGGGATCCCCACCGCCCATGGCGGCTCGCGACCCCGAGCAGCGCGTACGGATCTCCCAACCTCTGGCTGTCGGGGCTCCCCACCCGCCCGTGGCGGCTCGCCACCCCCGCCAACCCGATCGAATAGGGAAGCCTTTACAAGGGACCAAAGCTTGATTCTTTTGAAGGGACCAATCGATGGATTTCGAATTGGCGAAAATCCCGTCCAAGCGGAATCCGAGATCATGAAATTTCCCGATTTTTGAACAACTTATCAACAGCCCTTGTCAGAAGCTTCTTTCACAATCCAATCAGATTTGGAATACAGCGATATCAAAGCACCATCCATTCGGATAAAAGAGCGTCCAAATCGAAGAATCTCCTTTATTTTCAATCGTTTTCTGAATCATCCGTTCTTTCGGAACCGCATGATACGAAACCTGAAACGAAATCAGCCCCATCACCTTTTGGGCAAACACGAAGATCCTTTTACGAAAATTTGTGAACAAGAAACCTTCGATCTGTTCATTCATTTTCAGATTTTGAACAAAAACGCCGGTTGTAGACAACCAACCTGTTCATAACTCCCTAATATCTGTTGATAACCCGCCCTAGTTATGAACAACCGTTTGCCAAAGTTTTACAAACACCTTGGCTGTAAACCTATTCCTTCAGGAGTTTAACGCGAACCTGCCGAATGGACACCGCCTTTTTCGATCCTTCCTACGAATTGTAACTTCTCATCGTAAATGCGACTACCCTAGTCGCATTTACTTGTTCCGAAA
>JAEDLN010000202.1 GCA_016295275.1 Kiritimatiellia bacterium | reverse complement strand
CCACACTCGTGTCCCGTTGCGGTAGGGCGCGATGTCCCCATCGCGCCGCCGCGCCACCGGTGCGGTGCGTGGCTTTGCCTCGTGTCCCGTTGCCGTGCCCCACACTCGTGTCCTGTTGCGGTAGGGCGCGATGGTCGGCCGCCGGGCCTCCCGACTCGCCACCGCCCATGGCGGCCCGACACCCCATCGGTACATGACGCCATTTTCCGTTTTTGCTACACTTCCGCCATGAATCAATACACACTGAAAATCAAACGACTCGTTCCGGACGCCGTTCTCCCCGCTTTCGCACATCCGGATGACAGCGGAATGGATCTTTGCGCAACCGAAGACGCTGTTCTAGAGCCCGGCGCACGGGCCTTGATTCACACCGGTCTCTCCTTCGAACTTCCGCCCTCCACCGAACTGCAACTCCGCCCGAGAAGCGGTCTCGCAATCCAAAACGGAATCTCCATGGTCAATACCCCCGCTACCATCGACGAGGGATACCGGGGAGAAGTCTGCGTGATTCTCATCAATCTCGGCTCCGAGCCCTTCGCCGTCAAAAAGGGAATGCGTATCGCTCAAGCCGTCCTCTGTCCCGTCATCCGGCCGAACATCGTCGAAGCCGATACCCTCTCGGAAACCGATCGCGGAATCGGCGGCTTCGGCTCGACCGGCGTCTAAACTCTCTTCACCTGCAACGTTCGCCATGATCTCCCTGTCTATTGCATCTTTGCTTGAATTCGGGCTCATGCTTGCCGGGCTCGTCCTCGCCGTCATGATCCATGAAGTCGCCCATGGCTGGGTTGCCTTCCGTTGCGGCGATCCAACCGCGAAAATCATGGGGCGGTTGACCCTGAACCCTCTGAAGCATATCGACAAATACGGCAGTATTATCGTTCCGGCTGTTCTTTTGCTCGTCAACTCCCCCGCCCTGTTTGGTTGGGCAAAGCCGGTTCCCATCAATCTCAACCGATGCCGAAATCCAAAGGATGCTCTCTTTCAGGTTTCAATCGCCGGACCGATGTCCAATCTGCTGCAGGCAATTCTCGCTCTGGTGATTCTCAAAATAATCGGTCCGGCGAATCAGTGGTTTACCCTCTTTTTCCTCTACTACGCGCAGACCAATGTCATGCTCATGGCATTCAATCTCATCCCCATCCCCCCCCTGGATGGTTCTCGTGTCCTTCTTTCCTTGCTGCCGCCGCAAGGTCAAGACATCCTCTTGCGGATGGAACGCTACAGCATGTTCATCCTCGCCATCATCCTCTTCACCGGAGCCTTGGATCCTTTTCTTCAAGCCATCCATGAAGGCTTTTGTCAACTTGCACTCGCTTTTCTCAACTAGCTGCCCCGGTTCTCGCTATGGACGTCCCTGGCACTCTCGCCGAACAACTCGCCAAAGGTCGAATTCCCTATGGACTCGCCCAATGCCGCATTTTCGAACGCCCGGGCGATTTCATGGAAACGTCTCCCTTCGGCGTGCGAATCCATCCCGTAACCGGTGAACGAATCACCCACAACGGCGTGGACGGAGCCGTCTGGACCGGTACGGCCCTCGGCGAGAGTACCATCGTCGCACCTCTTCCCGGTATTGTCTTGGAAGCTGTCGACGGCATTCCAGGCTTTTCTCGAGAATGTCCACGCGGCAACTATGTCATTCTCGATCACGGAAACGGACTCCAAACCCGCTATTTCCATCTCGAATGCGGTTCCGTGCGCGTCCGCCCTGCCGACATCGTTCAAGTCGGCACACGCCTCGGCTTCATGGGCAAAACCGGTCTGGCGACCGGTGAACACATCCACTTCGAGCTGTGGCTTGACGGCATCCCCGTCAATCCGACCCCCTTCTTGAAAACGCCGCCAAACGATCGCAACCCGATCGTTTGAATCGCCTTCCAAGAAGGAGGCCCCCGCCATCGGCTGTCGGGTCGCCCGACCCATTGGCTGTCGGGCCTCCCGACCGGGCCTCCCGACCGGACCTCCCGACTACGAACCGGGATGGATCGCCTTCGAGCCGCTGGCACAGAGCGGACAAGCCGATGGCTCGTACGTAACAGGCGACATCTGCAGAACAGAATAGTGCGGAATATCGCCAAATTTCACCGTTCCGGAACTGCGGTCCACAATCGTCGCAACCGCCAACACCTTCCCGCCTGCCGCATGGATGAGATCGATCGTCTCCTGTACGCGCCCACCCTTAGTCACAACATCCTCGGCCACAATGCAAAGCTCGCCCGGGGCGATTTTGAAGCGGCGCATCACAAGAACGCCATCCTGCTTTTCGGCAAAAATGCACATCTTGCCCAGAGCCTTGGCAACCTCGTGCCCCACCAGAATGCCGCCCAACGCCGGCGATACGACGGTTGTCGCCTTTGCGGCAATCTCAGCCGGGATCTTCGCAGCCAGCTCCGCACAAATGCGCCCCGCCTCCAACGGATAGCGAAGCAAATTCGCACACTGGAAATACTCCGGACTGTGCAGCTTTGAGCGCAATTCAAAATGACCGTGCAGCAACGCACCCGTGTTTTTGAGAATGGTAAGAACTTCTTCTTGCGTCATCGGATATCCCTTTCAATTTATATCGGTTCGCATTCTACCGAAACCTCCCGCTATCGTCTACTCCCTTTATGACGCGCCTCGGCTCGGTGCATGACATCCCGCGCCATCGCCCGAGCGTCTTGCCGTGCGCCGTGGCCACGCCCTCCGCCCTCCCGCGCCATCGCTCGTGCCCCGTTGCGTGCGCCCCGTTGTCGTGTCCCGTGGTGCGGTCCTGTTGCGGTAGGGCGCGATGTTTGGCCGTCACCGCCCGTGGGGGCTCCCCACCCTCCCGGCTCGCGCCGCCGCGCCTCGGCGCGGTGCGCGGCTTGGCAAGTAGCACACGCTGAGAGTTTTGCATGCCGCGGCTCTGTCCGCGGCACGGTGCGCGGCAGGGCCGCGCACCCGGCGCGCGACGCCATTACCAACGCGAATTATGTGCCACTATTACACCCGCGTGGTGCGCTCGCGTATTACCCGAGCGGCGCGATGGGGACATCGCGCCCTACCGCCATTACACCCGCGAATGGCATCCCGCGCCATCGCCCGCGCCCAGTTGCGTGCGCCTCTTTGCGTGTGCACCGCCCGTGCCCCGTTGCCGTGTCCCGTGACCACGCCCCACCGCGCGGGCCCCATGGTGCGGTCCCGTTGCGGTAGGGCGCGATGCTTGGCCGCCGGGCCTCCCGGCTCGCGCCGCCGCGCCTCGGCGCGGTGCGCTGCTTGGCAAGTAGCACACGTTGAGAGTGTTGCGGGGGCGTCTCCGTGCGCCTCCCTAGCCGCGCAGGGCGCGGCGTCCGTCCCACCCGCGGCATTGCCGCGGCACCGCCCCCCGCCCCCGGATTCGGGGGCTTGTTCGATTGACCGAAAAAAAGCCGGTGAATCCTACTTCTCCGCCGGTAAGGTGGGAAGCCATGCCTGAATGTCGGCAACAACCTTATCCCATGACTCCTCGTCCGTGCGAACTTTCAAAAAGACCTCATAAAGCTTGTAGAAAATCTCGGTGAAGGACTGCAAGTGGACCATGTGATCCAAGAAAACGGACCTGGCATCGCGATTCGCGTCAATCTTGGGAACGGTTACTTTGTGGAACTGGAACGTCTGCCCGTCCACACGCGCCTTGTAAATGTCCTCGCCATGCTCGAATGCAATCGTCACGGAGGCAATCTTCTTGCCACCCAATAGCGCGGCCTTGCATTCCACGGAGTGCAACGGCTCCCCTTCCGAAAGCGAGGCCGTATGGGCTCCCTGTCCCTGCAAAACAAGCGAAACCGGTCCCTCCAAACCGACATTGACCGGCTCGGAGCCCACGAAAAGATCGTACTTCGATTCGCCGATTTCAAACCGGTAAAACAACCACATCAGAAAATCGAGCCCGACACTGCGAATCGTAAAATCGCCATTCGGTTCGGCCGTAAAACAAGCCGGTTCCAGCTGATCCGTCTGGACGTTGCTGTGGCGCAGGGCCGCGGCATCCGGCGTAAGCGGAATCAATGCGGATCGGG
>JAEDLN010000002.1 GCA_016295275.1 Kiritimatiellia bacterium | reverse complement strand
AAGTGCGTTATGCCGCTGACTGATACTGACATTAACCCTGGCCAGCACAATAAATCCAGTTCTCCATCAATGACGGTTCCGGAAGGATTGATGGTTTGCGTTGTTCCAATCAGGTTCCCATTCAGATAGAGAGAAACCGAAGTGTCTTGCCAGACCACATCGTATTTCGCCCATGTGTTGGTGGCTAGAACCGTGGTTGAAAACAAATTGCGTTGGTTGTCATTGTCGGACGTGCCGCATGAATAGATCCCGATGGGAGTCAAACCGCCGTTGACACGGAACTGAACACCCCAAGACTGATAGCTATCGCTGTCTTTGCGGGCGAAGATATACGACCAATCGGGTTTTGCCGTCGGATACAGCCACCCGGAAACGGTAAACGATGGCGAGACATTCAGCAAATCGGAAGCGGGGACCGTCATCATGGCTCCATTTTTTCCCGTCGCATCTGTACGACCGCGGGCCAAGCCGATGACACCCTCCATGACGATGGATTTGGCGTGGGCGGTCGCATTGGCATTGCCTGTCGCGTCTGCGATCTCGATTGCGCCGATATCCGTTTCGTCCATGTGGTAGACGCCGACGTAGCCGGACCAAACGGATTCCGCAGGAACCGGATCCGGATTTGTCGCCCCGATGTAGGCGGTCACTTTAGTATTGCCCGTTAATTCCGGTATGCGCACCCAGACCAAAGAAACACCCTTGGGATTCCACTCTTCGATTTCGACGGGCAGTATTTCTCCGTTGGCATCGGCAATCCTCAAATCGGACCCATCGTTTGCCAAGGAATAGGCCGTGAATACCGCCGGCAACCGGATGAGAGCCGGGAAATTCAGCAGACTATCCGTTCCGGTATAATTGGCGGCTCGGATTGGCATGCCGTATTCGTACAATGCTTCGTTGACGGCTGCCGCCGGCGCATGAACGGCGAGTAGCATTGTCGCCAGAACGGCGAATCGTTTTAGGTTCAGGAATCGAATAAACGTACCGCGATTCATACAATTATCCCTACATTTCGTTTTTGATAAACATCCTGTAAAATCCAGTCCATCGGAAATCAAAAGCGCCTTGGATTATCTGAAACTTTTCATGGATTTGTCAAGACGAATTTACAATCGGAGCATCTCGTTTTCATCCATTCTCCGCTGTTTTTCCATCGTATCGGTGTTGCTCGACCCGGTCGACTGATTTCCGCCGCGACCGCTTTCGTATTGCCCGGAAGGGGATGCTTAGGATAGAATAGGCGCATGAAAACAAAATCGGCAGTTTTGGCATTGGCAGTGGCTTGGATGTTGGGCGGACGCGTCGCTCTTGCGGCGGAAAGCGCGCAGGATCCGGTTCGCGCCCGGCTAGCGGCGTTTTATGGCGAGCGCACCTCGCTTATCTACAATGGTTTTCCCCGCGATTGTGTCGGCGCGGCGTCTTTTACCAACGGCTGGCACGAATGGACCCCGAAGTTCGGCTATGGCCGCGGCTTGGAAGATTCGGCGATTCTGAACGGGATTGCGCTCATTTGGGCCGTGGACAGCGGCGACGATCCGTTTGCCCGGCAGATGGCGCGCGGTTTGCTCAATTTGGCGACAGCGCATGGTGTAAAGGGATTTGTGGCGCGGGGACTTTGTTTCGAAGACGGAAAGAGTGCCTGCACGCTTTCCTCGCGCGACCAAATTACGCATTTCGTCCATGGTCTTTACCATTGGGCGATGAGCGGACGTTGCGATGCCGAAATGAAACGAGAAATTGCCGAAGCGATAGCGGCCGTAGCGGATCGGATGCTCAAAAACGTGACACCGGAGAACGAATACAACGCACTGACGGCGGATGGAAAGATCGATCCAAAAGGCGTTCTGAAAATGTGGGAGGTCCGTCCCCATGAAGCGGCCCGGTTGCCGATGATTTATCTTGCCGCCGCGCAGTTGACGGGGGAGGAGCGCTATTACGACGCGTACGAGCGTTATATCGATCGTGCGTTGGAGGAGTCGGAGCGGATTCCGGACATTCCAGAGAATGAGTTGAAGGCGACCATGCCCGGTTATTCGTTTTTGCAAATGAACGCCTCGTTGGAACTGATTCGCCGGGCCGATCCCTCGCGTGCTGTGCGAGTCGACCGGATTATGCGGACGGTTGCCAAGATTGCCGCGCAACGTTTTTTGGATGGACGTGGCGAGAACGGGCCATGGCTTTCTGCCGCGGGCGATCTTGCGTTTGCGATGGCATTGGCGGTCAAGGAGGACGAGTTGGACACGTTGCTTGGCGCGGATCGAGCGCGGCAGGTACGGGAGTTGCTTGGCGATTGTCTAGACGGTAGGGCGGGGCAGAAGCCGCTTGCGCAAGCTTGGCCTACGCGCATTGTATCGTTCAAGGCGGCTGAAACGCGTTTTAGCGTCCCCTTCGGAAAGGAATACGACACTGAATTTCCCGAGGGAAAGCTTGGCGGTCTCGTCTTCACCTTCGATGACGGCACGGTCGACCAGTACGAAGTGGCTGCGCCGGTACTTGAGCGATATGGTCTGCGGGCTATTTTCAACATCATTCCGGATCGGATCGGCAAGCCCAACTACATGACTTGGGAGCAACTTCGCGACTTGGTGCGGCGCGGACACGAGCTTGGAAACCATTCACTGTCCCATCCGCAGCTGAATCGGCTTGCGGAAACTGGTGGTGTCGATTGTGTACGCGCGCAGATTGTCGGGGCGCATCGCATGATTCTCGAAAACACCGGATTTGACGCGAAGGTTTTTTGTTACCCCTACAATGCGTCCGGACCGGTCAGCGAACAGATTCTCAAAGAAAACGGTTTTTCGGCAATTCGCTACCGCATGGACAATTGGGGCGGGCGTTTTGGCGCGAAGGAAGCGACGGCCGCAGCCGAAAAAGCGATAAAAGAGGGGGTGTGCCGCTACATTTTAATGCATGGCGTACGCCCCGGTGGGGGATGGGCGCCGCTCAACGATCCGGCGCAGTTTGAGGAAATCGTCAAGGCTCTGACGGAGCAGCAAGCATTGTGGCTGCCGACGTATTCCGAATCGGTTGTACGCCGTGACGGCTGGCAACGCCGCAATGCCCGGGTGAAGTACGAAACGCAGCGGATGGAAACCGCTGTTCGCCTGGCGATCAAAGGTGACGTTGCAAGCAAGGGGGGATGGCGTGCCGTTAGGAAACCCGGCGAAGCGGTCGAATTTACCATCGGCATGCGTCCATCGTCTCCGGATCTTGCGGCAAAGCTCGAAGGAAGGCCGGTGGAAATCCATCTCGACGATTTTGGAACCAATCGATTGGCAATGGTCGAAGGGTTGTATTCGACGAATGGACAATGGCGCATTTCCGGAATGCTGGATCATCCCGGCTTTTTGCGGCTGACGGTAAAGGTGGCTGGGGTCAGCCCCTGTCTCGGAGGAGACTGGCAGAAAGCCGTAGCGTACGATCCGGAAGACATCAAACCGGCCGGCGAATGTCCCGATGACTTCCATTCGTTTTGGATGTCTGCGCAAAAGGCGGCACGGGCTGTTCCGATTGATGCCCGTATGGAAGCGGATGAGAAGCGCACGAACGAGAAGTTCGAGTGGTATCGGGTCAGCTTTGCCACGGTGAACGACCGGCGCGTGTACGGTTGGTATGTGCTTCCTCGTGAGGCTTCGCGGCCATTGCCGCTCACGGTTCAGGTTCCGGGGGCGGGACTTGGCAGTTGGTCGTTTACGCCGGGGCCGCGAACGGACTGTGCGGTTTTGTTCATGACCGTTTTTCCGTGGGAACCATGGGGCGACGGCAATTGGCAACGCGCGAATTACAAGCGCTTGCTGAATGGTTTTTCCGAGCAATATGGCTATGACGGCACGTATTATTCCGCCGGAATGAGCGAATCTCGGGAATCGGCCTTTTATTATCCCGTCATTCTTGGAATTGACCGCGCGGTGGACTGGATTGCCGAGCGTCCGGAGATTGACCGCGAGCGCATTGGCTACTATGGCATCAGCCAAGGCGGGGGCTTTGGTCTTTATCTGGCGATGCTCAACAAGTCGATTTCGCGTTTTGCCGTCAATGTTCCGGCCTTTTGCGATTTGCAGGGCGACAGCATCGGGCGGCAGATTTGCGTTTCCAAAAACTTCTACAACTACCGGGATCCTTCCGTAGCCGTTGAAGCCCGGCGTTGGGCACCGTATTTCGACGGTGCCAATTTCGCCCGTTTTATCCGCAAACCCATTCGCTTTGTTGCCGGGCGCAGCGACTGGATTTGTCCGGCTGCCTCTGTCTATGCCGCCTATGCGGTCTGTCCATCGGAAGACAAAGCAATTTTGCTTGAAGACGGCGACCATACTACGGCGCCGTCGTCGGCCGAGCGGCAAATGCGAGATTTTTTGCGCGAAGCGCGTTGATTCATTCTACCAAACTAAGGAGTACGAAACTATGAAATGGTCATTCTGCGGTGTTGTCGCCATGACAGCAGCGATGGTGTGGGGAAATGCATGGGATCCCGTGCAGCTAAAAGGAACCACGGACAAGCCGAATCCGGTCGATTACCGTATTGGCGAGCCGATTGTTCTGACGATCTCTGCGGAAGAGGTCGATCCGGCCTTTGATTGCAGCGCCTATTACTTTGAATGGAAGCGCACCGGCGATGATGGTCTGACCGAGACCGGACGAAGCGATTTCAAGCCTGGTGTGATTGCGCAGGTTACGACCAAGATGGACATTCCCGGATTCATTCGCGTGGAAGGATATGTGAAGGAAAAGGCAACGGGAAAGCCGGTCAAACGCGACAAGCCCGCGCCGGGATCGCCGAACTGGTCCCCGGTCAAGGAGGTTGTCTTTGATGGCGGTGCGGGCGTCGAAACCGAGAGGATCGAACAGGAAAATCCGGAGCCGGCGGATTTCGATGAATGGTGGGACAAGCAGAAGAAGATTTTAGCGGCCGTTGAAATGAAGGCGGAGCGCAAGCTTGTCAAAGAAGTCAACGGTTGCAAGGTTTACGCGTTGAGCGTAACGTGTGCGGGGCCGCGTCCCGTGACCGGCTATTTGATTCTTCCCGCCGATGCAGCACCGAAAAGCTGCGGTGCGCGCGTTGCGTTTCAGGGTTATGGCTTCTATCCGCAAGGTTGTCCCGAATGGGCCAGTTGGACTTGCAAGAACAACCGGGAGATCTTTCTTGAAATCAATGCGCATGGCTACGAACTCGGTCGGGATCCCGCCTACTACAAGGAATTTGAAAAGACTTGCCATCCGGAAGGATATAGCTACGCCTTTTCGCCGGAAGAAAATGCCAAACCGGAAACGGCGTATTTCCGGAATATGGCCTTTCGCGTGTTGCGGGCTTTGGAGTATGTGAAATCGATGGAAGAATGGAACGGCAAGAGTTTGATTGTCGAAGGCGGCAGCCAAGGCGGATTGCAGACAAGTTGGGCGGCAGGGCTCGATCATGATGTGACGCTTGCCCGCCCCTCGATTACGTGGGGATGCGACTTTGCCATGGTATCCGGTGCCCGTCGGCGGCTCAAAGGACCTTGGTATATTCCCTATGCGCCCGGGCTTGATTATTTCGATTCCATCAACCATATCCGGCGTGCGAAATGTCCGGTTGAGATCACTCGTGCCGGACTTGGCGATTACACCTGCCCCCCGTCCGGGCTGGCGGCCTATTACCATGCGATCAAGGCTCCCAAATCCATCAAATGGGTACAAGGGTCGCGTCATGGGTTTATTCCACCGGCACCGAATCAGGTCTTTACCGTCAAATCCGATCACGAACAGACGGCGGCCGAATCGCAATCGCAAAGCGCCTCTGCCGATGTGAAGTAGAGTCGCGCACATTCCCGTGCGAACACAAAAACATACCCGGTGCATGATCTGCATCGGGTATGTTTGTTCGTATGGAGCGAGAACGCTTCAACCGATCATCTTTCCGGAAAGACGATTGGAAGATGCCATTTGGAATCAATCTTCCGGTTGCCGATTGGAGAGAGCGGCGTCCACAAGTCCGCGGAAGAGGGGGTGCGCCCGATCGGGGCGGGATTTGAATTCCGGATGGAATTGGCACCCGACAAAGAAGGGGCGGTCGTGCAATTCGACGATTTCCACGAGATGTCGGTCCGGCGATGTTCCGCCAATGAACAGCCCGGCCTTTTCAAGTTCCGCGCGATAGAGATTGTTGAATTCGTAGCGATGGCGATGGCGTTCCGAAATCGTTTCGGCGTTGTAGAGAGAGGCGCAGACTGCGTCTTTTTGCAATGTGCAGGGATAGGCGCCGAGACGCATGGTTCCTCCCTTTTGCGTAAGCCCGCGCTGTTCCTCCATCAGATCGATGACGGGGTGGCGGGTTGAAGACGAGAATTCGGCAGAATCGGCGTCCTGCCAGCCTAGAACATTTTGGGCGAATTCGATGACGATACATTGCATTCCGAGGCAGATTCCAAGGAGAGGCACATTGTTTTCGCGGGCGTATCGGATCGCTTTGATTTTTCCGGCGACGCCTCGATTTCCGAATCCGCCGGGGACGAGGATGCCATCGGCGTTTTTCAGACGCTCGACAGAACGTTCGAGTTCTTCAGCCTCAATCGAATCGACGATGACATGGGCGCGAGTCGCGATACCGGCATGTTCGAGAGCCTCGTATACGGATTTGTAGGCATCGCGAACCGAGGTGTATTTGCCAACGAGGGCGATACGGCAACTCCGGTCAGGATGCAGAACACGATCAAGGATATCGTCCCAAGAGGAGAGATCGAGGCGGTGGACGGGAAGGCGGAGCAGGTCGAGAACCTTCGTATCGAGTTCCTGTTCGGCGAGCTCCGGCGGCACCTCGTAGATGGAATGTTTCACGTCTTTCTCTTCAATGACGAGGTCGGGCGAGACGTTGCAGAAGAGAGCCAGTTTTCTGCGATGATCCTCTTCCATTGGGATTTCGGTACGGCAAACGAGAATATTGGGAATGAGACCGATATTCCGCAAAACGGCGACCGACTGTTGAGAAGGCTTTGTTTTCAGTTCTCCGGCGGCTCGGATAAAGGGGAGCAGGGTGAGATGAATCACGATTGCGTTTCCGACACCCGCTTCCAAGATGTATTGGCGCACGGCTTCCAGAAACGGAAGGGATTCGATGTCGCCGGCGGTACCTCCGATTTCGGTCAGTACGATATCGACATCATCGGTTTCCGCGGATTGGATCGCCCTCTTGATCTCATCCGTAATATGGGGGATGACTTGCACGGTTTTTCCGAGGTAGCCGCCGGCGCGTTCGCGAGCAATGACGGCGGAATAGATTTTACCGGTCGTATAGTTGGATGCGTGAGAGCAGTTGATATCGGTAAAGCGTTCGTAGTGGCCGAGATCGAGATCGGTTTCGGCACCGTCGTCGGTGACGAACACTTCGCCATGCTGGAAAGGCGACATGGTTCCGGGATCCACATTCAGATACGGGTCGAGCTTTTGCATGGCGATGCGGTAGCCTCTGCGTTTCAGGAGCAGCGCGAGCGATGCGGCGGTAATTCCTTTTCCAAGGGAAGATACGACACCGCCGGTGATAAAGATATGTTTGGTCATAGGAAAAGATTGTTGCAGGGAAGGAGGAAATGCACACAAAAAAAAGCGGCATATCGGGAGAGATAGCCGCTTAGGAGGGAAAATCAGGCCGATTCGATCAGTTTTGCGAATTTTCGGAAGAGATGGTTGGCGTCATGTGGACCGGGAGCCGCCTCCGGGTGGTATTGCACCGAAAAAGCCGGGGCATTCCGGAGTCGGATTCCCTCGACCGTCCCATCGTTGAGATTTCGGTGCGTAATCTCGATGACGGACGGAAGGTTGTTATCCGGCACCGCGAAGTTGTGGTTTTGCGAAGTGATATCGACGCGTCCGGTTTCTTCTTCGCGGACGGGGTGATTGCAACCATGATGCCCGAAGGGAAGGCGATAGGTCTGGGCACCGGCGGCGAGTGCAAGCAATTGATGTCCCAGACAGATCCCCATAAGAGGGACTTTTCCGATGAAAGAGCGAATGGCTTCGTAGGCATATTTGACAGCCGACGGATCGGCGGGACCATTGGAGAGAAAGATGCCGGCGGGCTTTAGGGCGAGAGCGTCTTCCGGGGGTGTTCGGGCGGAAATGACGCGGACGCGATAGCCGGTATTGGCGAGGCAGCGGGCGATATTGCGTTTTAGACCGAAATCGTACGCAACGATAAGTGGGGCATCGGCGGGGGTGTCGGGGTTGGTGGCATCATAGGGGACCGAGGTGGTGACGCGAGCCGCGTAATCTTGTCCGTCAAGGCCTTCCCAAGCCCTTGCGCGTGCAATTGCAGCGGCCGGATCGAGCGGTTCATCGGACGCGTGAATGAAAGCGCGTTGCGAGCCATATTTGCGGATATGCAAAACGAGACGGCGCGTATCGACATCGGACAGACAGGGTTTGCCGGCGTCGGCCAAAAGCGCGTCCAATTCTCCGGTTGCCAAGTGGTTCGAGGCTCGATTGAGGTGGGAGACGACAAGTCCGGACAGAAAGAGTGCTCGCGATTCCATATCATCCGGATTGACACCGTAATTTCCGACCTCTGCAGTGGAAAGCGTGACGAATTGTCCGGCGTAGGAAGGATCGGAAATGATTTCCTGATAGCCGGTCATGCCGGTATTGAAAACAACTTCACCGACAGTGTCGACTCGCGCTGCGCGCGATATGCCCGGGAACAGGGTCCCGTCTGCCAAAGCCAAATAATGCTTCATAACGTATTGGAAGTGGGTAGGTGCAACGGGGGAGGAATTCTACTTGAAAAGGGAATGCTTTTCCAGTTTTGTATTTCGTGAAAGCGAAACCCGTTTTGGGAGGCTAGTAGGCCCGGTCGGTGATATGTTCGACATAGTTGATCAGAGCCCGGTTGACGACGCGGTTTCCGCCAGGTGTCGGATAGTCGCCCGTAAAGTACCAATCGCCCGTATGACAGGGTATGGCTTTTCGCAGATGGGGGCAGGTTTGATAGACGACCTTGATTTCGGCTTGTATATCCGGGGGCGTAAGCAATAGGGTGATTTCCTGTACGAGTTCATCGAATGTGAACAGATCGTATAGTTGACGGACGCGATTTTGCATTTCTTTATCGGGGCGTTTCAAATCGTCCTTTGCCTCCTTGGTGGCCTTTTCGAGAGCGTCCATCCGGTTGCGTTTTGCGAGGAGTGAAAACAGTGCCCGAAAAGCAATGAGCTGATCGAATGATGCCATATCGATTCCATAGCAATCCGGATAGAGGATTGGCGGCGATGCCGATGCAATTACGATCCGTTTCGGCTGTAGGCGATCGAGAATCGGCAGGATTGCCCGGCGAATGGTATTTCCGCGAACGATCGAATCGTCCAAGACGACGAGATTGTCTTCTGCGGCATGGACGACGCCGTACGTCACATCGTAAACATGCGGAAAAAGATCGTGGCGTGTGCTGGAATCGGCGATAAAGGTTCGGAATTTTGCGTCTTTGATGGCGATTTGTGCGAAGCGTATCTTCTGGTTGGGATAGAGAGCCATAAGGCGCTCGAGCATTCCGTGGTAGGAGATGATGGCCGTATTAGGGATATAGGAAAAGACGGTATGGTCTAGATCGTCGTCGATGGCCTTGAGGACGTCCGGCACGAGGGCGCAACCGAGAGCTCTCCGTTCCCGATGGATATCGGTGTCGTTTCCACGCGAGAAGTAGATTCGTTCGAAGACGCACCGGCGAATTTCCGCTTCGGGAAGAATCCGTTCGATATGGACATTGCCATCACGGGAAACGATCAAGGCATTTCCCGGCGGCAGTTCGCAGACTTCTGCGGAGGAAAGATTCAAAACGGTTTGGATTGCCGCACGTTCCGAGGCGACAACGACGATTTCTTCATCGAAATAGTAGAAGGCGGGGCGAATGCCGTGTGCGTCTCGCAAGACGAAGCTGTTGCCGCTGCCAAAGACGCCGCAAATGGCAAATCCGCCGTCCCAACGCGGGACGACGGATTTCAGAATACCGGGGATGTCGATGTTTGAGATATCGTGAGCGACAGCGGAATATTGTTCCACGGCATGGAGAAGATCAATGAGAAGAATATCGGAATCCTGTTTGGAAGTCGGATGGTATCCGGCTTCAACCAGCTCGTTGAACAGCGCCGTCGTGTTGGTCATATTGAAATTTCCCGCCAACAATAACGTATTGGCGCGGCGAATGGAGTTGCTTACCATCGGCTGGCAAGCCTCGAGCGAGTGACGCCCGAATGTTCCATATCGCAAATGACCGAGGTAAACCTCGCCGCAAAACGGATTGGCAAGTGATGTTTCCTGTTTCTCCGGGGATGCGTTTTTTGTGATTTTCGCAGTCACCTGTTCCAGCAAATCGGCGAGCGGCAGCCGTGGCGCGCAGGATTTTTCAATGTGGTAGTAGGGCGTTCCGGGTTCGGTATTCAAGCCGACACAAGCAATCCCTGCGCCATCTTGCCCGCGATTATGCTGCTTTTCAAGGAGAAGCTCCAACCGTTCAAACCCGAAATACGAGCTTCCATATTTTCGCCGATAATACGAGAGAGGTTGGCGCAATCGAAGAAAGCTAATCGCACATTCGTGCTTGAGATCGTCTGACATAGCTGGTATTGGAGGTAATGACAAAAACCAATACCAATGGCTAGCAAGAAAAATGCCAGTTTCGGAGAATGCCGAAACTCGTTGGAAATACAGACATTTCGACGGGAGAACGATCGATTTTAGTCCGTATCGATGGACATTTTTGTAAAATAAGGGATCCATCCCCGACAAAAATGTCCATCATATAAGAGAGGGGTCAATCGTGGCGAAGGGCGACGATTGGGTCGAGCCGTGCGGCTCGGATGGCCGGATAGATGCCGAAGATTACGCCGACAGCCACCGAAATTCCGAGAGAAAGGACAAGGCTGCTCCAGGTCACGATGGTCGGCATGGACGCGAAGGTGGTGACAGCAAATGGAATCAAAAGTCCCAACCCGATACCGATAAGGCCGCCGAGCGAGGAAAGAACGAGGGACTCGATCAGAAATTGCATGACAATTTGGCTCCGTCTGGCACCGATGGCCCTTCGGATTCCGATTTCACGGGTTCGTTCAGTGACGCTCGCAAGCATGATATTCATGATTCCGATACCACCGACAAGGAGAGAGATTCCGGCAATGGCACCCAGTACGATGGAAAAAGTCCGCTTTGTAGCTTCCGTTTGGCGAAGAAGTGCCAGCGGGACATTGACTTGGTAGTCTTTCCGCTTGTGGAACGTTTCCAGCATTCGGGTTACAGCTTGAGCGGTTGCTTCGACGTTTTCTTCACGATCCACGCGAATAACGACCTCGTGAAGTTCGACCAATTCTCGGGTGACGGAGCCGTTTGTATGATTGAACGTCAAATCTCCAAAGCGCTCTCGGACGGTCGACAAGGGAATATAGGCATCGGTTTGGCGGTCGAGGGTTTGACTTTGACCTTCGCCGGCATTTTCGTTTTTGATGATACCGATGATTTCGAACGCCTTTCCATCGACAGTCATAGAACCGCCGATTGCGTAGGATTTGCCGAGCAATCGACGGGCTCCGTATTCGGTCAGAACGGCAACATTGGCATGCTTGTCCAAATCCTCCTTGCTGAGACGGCGGCCGGCAATCAGTTCGCGCGGAACAACATCGAACCACTGTTCAGTCGTCCCGATGATCCGCAAATCGAGCGTTCGTTTCGCATAGCGGCCCGGTTTCTGAATGGCTTTTGCAGGAATGACTCTCTGGATGGTTGGAAAGGAAGTTTGAAGACGAAGAACATCCTGGTAGAGAAGTCCGTAAACGCTAAGATTCAAGTTGCGTCCACTCGCGTTTTCATCGGTTGGCTTTTGGGCCTCCAACAGGATATTTTGGGAACCGAGTTTTCGGATTTGGTTGATGGTTTCCTGGCTGGCACCCTCTCCGATTGCGAGCATGGCAATGACCGAACCGACGCCAAAGACGAGTCCCAGCATGGTTAGGACAGAGCGTAGCTTGTGTAGGAGGAGATTTTTTACGCCTAGCTTCAAATCGCGGGACAGGCGTATCAGGAAGACACTTTTCATGATCAGCTCATTTCATGGATCAGACCATCGCGCATGACGATCCGATGTTCCGTCCAGGCGGCGATATCGGGTTCGTGGGTTACCATAACGATGGTTTTTCCGCGTTGATGCATTTTGCGGAAAAGTTGCATGATTTCAATACTGGTCGCCGTATCCAGATTTCCGGTTGGCTCGTCTGCGAGGACGACCACGGGATCTGTCACGAGTGCACGAGCGATTGCGGCACGTTGCTGTTGTCCGCCGGAGAGTTGGGATGGGCGATGGAAGAGCCGCTCTTCCAGACCGACGATTTTGGCGAAATGGGCTGCGCGTTCCCGGCAGAGCGATTCGCTGACTCCCTGATAGAACAAGGGAAGTGCAATGTTTTCCTCCACCGTCAGTTGCGGAATGAGGTTGAACGACTGGAAGACGAAGCCGATGTGGGCCAGACGGATATCGGAGAGGCGGTTGTCATCGAGCTGGGAGACATTTTGACCGTTTAGCCTGTAGATGCCGGAAGTTGGCCGATCAAGGCATCCGAGTACCTGCAGAAGCGTCGATTTTCCGGATCCGGAAGATCCCATGATAGCCCAGAACTCACCTTTTCGGATGTTAAGCGTAACACCCCTGAGGGCGTGGACCTTTTCCTCGCCCATATCGTATACCTTCGTCAGGTTTTCGAATTCGATCGCGTAGGGGACGGAAGAATCAGCCATTTCAGACTCCCTCTGGGGCTTTTTCATTCTCCCGATCGGAATTTTCGATAGATCCCTTTAGGCGGACGGAGTCGGAAAGAGGCGGGGTCAAGAGGACCTCCTCGCCGCCCACGAGTCCATCGATGACATGAACCTCGATATTGTTGTCAAGACCGATTTCAACCTCATGGCGAGAAGGTTTTCCGTCCGAGCCGCGTACCCAGACATACGTTTTTCCGTCGATTCGAACGACAGATTGGACGGGAACGGAAACGGCGTCTGCATATCGGGCCAGAATAATTTCGATCCGGCAGCTCATGCCGGACTTCAGCTCTCCAATGCCGCCATTCAGACTGATTTCAATGGGATATTCCTTCAGATCGGGATTCAACCAACGACGGCTGGTATCGGCCATCGGTGAGATTTTGGTAAGAACGCCGGTGTAGGTCCGATCGGGAAGAGCATCGCATTGAACATGGACAACCATCCCCGTCGACATGCTTTTCAGATAGCTTTCGTGAATATTGGCGGTAGCTTTGAACGTGTCGGCTGTCGGGAGATAGATCAGATCGCGGCGCTGCCAGATTTCGGCCCCTTCCGCAAGCGGTTCAGTTTTATCCCAACGTCGACCGGTGCTGGTGGAATAAATGACTTGCCCGGAACGGGGAGCATAGATTTTGGTCTTTGCGATTTGATCTTTGATTTTATCGAGTTTTTGTTTTTGTCGATTGAATTCGCTTTCCTTGGCGCGAAGGGCGCTTTCCGCTTGAATGATGGAGGAATGGGCTTTTCGTCGAGTTCTTTCCAGAGCGGCTTTTTTCTGGCGAACATCGCTATTCAGTTGGGCCAGTTCGCGTTTATGCGTATAGTTTTCAAGCAAAGTGAGCGCGCCGCGACGGTTTTCGAGCGTCAGTTTGTTGTGCTTCCAGGACAATTCATCGCTTTTGAGTTCGCTTTCGGAGAGAAAACTCTCTTCATAGAGCTTCTTAGACCATTCGTACTTTTCCTTGGACTGCTCAAGCTCCTGTTCGGCAAGGGCAAGATTTCCCTTGGCTTCGCTGAGCTTATTCGGATATTCGCCTTCGGTGTACTTAATCAAGTCTTCCTCGGCAAATTCAAGGGCTTGCTCTGCCAATTCGATGTCGGAAGCAGCTTGATTGCGCGCGATTTCGAGGTCTTCTGTTTTCAAGATAAAACCGGCCTCTGCGTTTTCAACTTCAATTTGCTGATTTACCAATTGATCCTGCTTTTCGGCAGCATCGAGCTCGATCAGCAGATCGCCTTCTTTGACAATGGTGCCTTCAGGAATGATGTAGAGAAGGGAGACGCGCCCTTCCACCTCGCTCTTTATCGTAATTTGTTCGCTCGGATTGATTTCTCCATTTTCACTAACGGAGATTACGAGCGGACCGCGGCGGGCAACCTGATAAAGCTCTTGAACGACGTTACCGTCTTTTTGTCCGTGAAAGGTGAAAACGAGGAGCGCAATCAAAAGAAGGGAGACGCCGAGACCAATCCAAGCGTATACGCGTTTTTTCTTTGAAAAGGGAGCGTTCATGTCGAAAAAAATAAAAAAAGTGAAAGGAGGAGGTCTTATGGGGCTGGAGGACGGAGTTTTAAGGAATCGAGATCTGCCTCTTCCCAAAGACCATTGACAGAGACATTGAGCAATCCGAGATCAGACTGCAGATCGAGTTCTGTTGTTCGGTATTTCGTAAGAGCCGAAAAGAGCGAATTCTGAGCTCGTACGAGAGCTGCCTGGGCATCGAGAACGTCCGTCATATCGGCGCGACCGGCTTGAAGGAGAAGATCTTGGTTGCGGACGCGACGTTGTGCGAGCTGCACGGCGCGTTGCTGAATTCGAAGATTCTCCAGTTCTTGCGAAAGACTTCTCATATCCTGGCGGATCGTCTGCTTGAGTCGGTCTTCCTGTTCTTGGTAGCTTCGAACGGCGCGTTCAAGTGCAATCAATGCATTTCGGTAGGAATTTCGTTCGGCGGTCCGTTCGAGCGGAAGATCGATTTTCAGCGAACCGTTGTATGCGGCATTTTCGACTTTGAAATCGGTATGGTTTTTGCCTTCCGCGCCCATTGACGGGGATGCGGCTTCTCCAACATGTGCGCTGCCGCCAATGGTCACTTCGGTCCGGAAAGCATCCTCTGCAATGACGAGGTGTCTTTGGGCGTCCTCGATCCGATCCTTGTAGGAGATAAAATCAAGCCGGTTTTCGAAGGCGAGTTGGATGGCGATATCGGTTCTGATTTTCATATCGCCGGAATCGACGGATTCCGGGGGCTCGAGCGTCACATTTTGAGAACCGTCGCCGATATCGTACTCATCGAGATTTGCATTTCCGGCAAATATTTCGACATGAATCTTAAGTTCTTCGAGATCTTTGGCGCGAGGGCGTATTTTGGCATCGGGCGGAAGACCGAGTTGGAGTTTGAACGACTCTAGGCTGGACTCGTAGGATTGGCAGGCGGACATCCAGCTGGCTCGGGCGGAGAGTTCGGACTGGTGGGAGAGATCGAAATCCGCACGAGACATGCGGCTTGCATCGGACATCCGACGCGAGCGACGTGTCGAAAGAATCACTCGCTTGTAGTTGTCGTCTTCGTTTTCGCGTGTCCGGAGTGCAAGCAAAAGATTGAGATACGAACTGGCGATTTCGACCACAAAGGAGCGCTTGAACTGTTCGAATTCGCGAACGGAGTAAATGAGATTGCGTTGCGCCTGCGTCAGCGATTCCATTTTGACGAGGCGACCGGAGCCTCGGAGCAGGGGAATACTGATGCTGATATCGGCAATGGCACCCCAGGCGGTCGAGCGATCGCCATCGAGCATGCCGGCGATATTGAATGCGAGGGATCCGGTCAGTTCGGCGCCATCTTCAAAGGTTTTGGACACGGCGAGCGAACCGGTATCGTTATGGGAGGATTTGCGTTCGGATTGATCGGATTTGGATGAAGAAACCGCACTTCGGAGGAGTCCATCGAAGGTTTTGCGGAACTTTTTATCTTCCAGATCGAGAGCGAGTGCGGCGGAAAAGAGGTTTTCCTTGGCAGTCTGGTAGCTGTGGGAGTTGTATGCTGCGATTCGCACCGCATCTGCAAAGGAGATTTCGAGGGCTTCGCCAAGGGTTGGCGTCAGCTCGCCGACCCCGCCCGGAAGAGCGGGGTTGAGACGTTCTTCGGCGCGCCAATAGAGATTTGTCGGCAAATCTCGGATACCGAAAGAGGCACTGTCGTTGACGGGGAGTTTTTGGTTGATGAGAAGACGACGGCGCAAGGAATCCGCAGGCGATTCGATGAGAATCGGTTCGGCGTTTCCCGTAACCGCTTGTTGTGCGTTCGTCAGGATACTGCCGGCTACCGCGTCGGCCTGATTTCTCCAAGACCTTGTCGACTTGCACCCCGAGAGAAGCACAAGCGATAGAAGAAATATACCTAGGAAGAGGGGCGGAAATACTCGAAGAAGCGCTTTGCTATTCATAGGGAAGCGTCTTTGGTCGTTTCGTCGGAATGGTCGGGGGTGGAGTCCAAAAACCGGACGGAATCGAAGCGGAGCAGGGTACGATGGCCGCTTCCAATGGTTTCGACTTCCATATTTTTCAAGACCCAACAATCGTCCACCTTCTGTACGGCACGGACCCACATTCGACGTATCGGGGTTGGATTGAGTTGTTCCGCTTGAAGAACGACGAATTGGGAGCGGTCGATCCAAAGCCGGACTTTCTTGCAGTTGGCGAGTGGAGCGGGTGGCTCCACTTCGAGAATATCGCACAAACGCCCCTTGATTCGATCGGAGCCCACGAGAACGGGATTGGTCCACCAGACAAAATCCAGAGTGGCGTCAAGCCACGAAATATCGGTTCCTTCGATGGAATCGGCCGGCTTGGGGGAGGGGAGGCCATCGGAGCGGGAAATCGCCAGTCCGTCCGCTTCGGTGCGGGTTGCGGTGAAGATGGTGTGTTCTCCGGTTTCCAGAAGGTCCAGCTTATAGCGGAAAACGGAACGATTCCCTGCGAATCGAGCCGTCGCTTCGAACGGCATTTTTTTCAAGCTGACGCCGTATCGCTTGCGCATATTCAACGAACCTTGCAGAAAGATGGTTCCCATGGGCATTCGCGCTTTGCATTCGGTCAATATTTCCTCGGCCGTAAGAGGTCCCGCGGAAACGGAGGCTTCCTGTTTTTCCTCCAATTGAAAAAGCGATTGTGCGGGAGCCACGGAAAAGACAGCCGACAGCAAAAGCAACGGAACGAAGAGGAAATGGCGGGAATTAACGGTTGTCGAGCCCATGTTGGAGTTCCCAATATTTTGCGTATTTGATAAATGTCGAGTAAGCAATGGTCATGGCGATAATAAAGCCTGCCATCCCATCGAGAAATCCTAGTTTCACGAAGTAGCACCGAAAGAATCTGAACGGGGGGTGAAAGAGCATGCCCCAAAGTGTGCTAAGCGTGCTTTTATGGGTTTGGAGAAGACTCTTTGCGGCGATTGTCGAAAACCGGTTGATGGTTTTCATCTGATCGTCAATATCGTCGTAGGTGTAATGATAAAGCGGCGCCTGCAAGTGTATGACTTCGCCTGTGACATCTATGCGTTCATGCGGTTCCATTCCGCAG
Source organism: Kiritimatiellia bacterium (assembly GCA_016295275.1). Classification (GTDB taxonomy): domain Bacteria; phylum Verrucomicrobiota; class Kiritimatiellia; order RFP12; family UBA3636; genus JAEDLN01. The sequence goes on along the minus strand of JAEDLN010000002.1, from coordinate 45,170 downwards.
CAGTGACCGCGTTCTTTTCGGAAAAGTCTCAATTTGGTATCCGGATACCAATCGCCATGCCGAATCCAGCGGTGCAAAAACCAGACTTGACGGGGAAAATCGAAACCGGCGATTCTGTCGGGCAGTTCGTCTTTCAGACGTTTGCAGATTTCCTCGCGTAGCTTTTCGGATACCGCTTCGTCCGCATCGACGAAAAGAATCCATTTCCCGCGAGCGAGGTTGCGGGCGATTGCCTTTTGCCCGATATAACCGACCCAGCGGTGTTGGTAGATTCGATCGGTATATTCCCGGGCAATTTTCAGCGTACGATCCGTGCTGAAACTGTCGACGATGACGATTTCATCGGCAAAGCGAACGCTTTCAAGGCAACGACGGATATTTTCTTCCTCGTTTCCGGTGATAATGCAAACAGTTAAGAGGGGGTGCCGAAGCGATGGAATCGAGCCGACTCCGTTTTGTTCAAGAGAAGAAGACATGGCGAAATAAAATGATAGAGGAAGTGTACCATTTGGACGGGAGAAAGGGCAACCTCAAAACAAGATGCAAGTGGGAGCGGGAAACATGAAGAAGAACCAACTACGCAAGCCGCTGTTTGCCACAACATGTTTGTTTTCTGAATCATGCGGTACGATCGTTCGTCAGTGTTTGTAATACATACGGAATATGAAAGAGTTGCCCGAGTTTGGGTCTGCCGATAGTTTGTACGCCATGGACTCCGTCAGAAAAAGAACAGAGACACAAAGAAACAGGGAAACCCCTGCAACTTTATGTCTCTGTGTTCAGTTATTCGGAATGGTGCGTTATTTTACGGGGATTTGGATGATCGATAGCCATTTTTCGGGGTCTTCCTGATTCCATGCTCCATCGACATACACCGTTCTCGGATGTCCGGCGATCTCGTAGCCGTTTTTCTCAAGGTACTTGAATGCTTCGGTGTATGACTCGTAGAAACGGTCGTAGGGACCATAGTGCTTCATGCACAGAGCCTTGGGAACCTCCGTCAACTGCTTGAACTTGATGATGGCGGAATCCTTGCCCATTTCCTCCACTTGTTCGCAGTATTCGATGTCGATATCAGAGGGAGTGTATTCCTTGTCATGCTCTATGGTGAAGCAATATCCCGCCGACGAGCACTTGCAGCCTAGTCGCTGCATCTCGGGACCAATGACGTTGACGCACAGTTCACCCAAATCGCTGTACTGCTTGATGACTCTACGGTGAGAAGCCACGATGATAGCAGGTAAAGCCTGAATCGAGAATTTTTCCATTGTCTTGATGTTGGTTTTCGAGTTTATTGTATCGATGAGTTGTTGCCGGCGCTTCAACAGCGTTTTTATCTGTCTGTTGCACTCCGACAGTTTGGCGTTTATCTGATTGATGGACGGTTCGTGGTATTCATCGTCGTAGAGGTCTTTTATCTCTTCCAACGAGAATCCCATGTCCTTGAGCTCGCGGATGGCATTTAGCCTCTGCATTTGTTCAACGGTGTAATATCTGTAACCCGTCCACGCATCCACTTCGGATGGAATCAGCAGACCCATCTGCTCGTAGTGACGTAGCGTTTTGACAGTCACCTGCATCAATCTGGAGAACGCTCCGATTTTCAACTTTGTTGTTTTACTCATGTTATGCGCGAATCCTTTGTTTGTCGGATTCGATCCCAAAAGTAATGCATGACCTAAGGGACGAGTCAAGAGCGTTAGGAAAAATATTTTTAGTTAATCGAATTAGTTAATCGAATATATATTCAAAGACGTAACGAGAACTGTATTTGAACTTTATTGTACAGCCGACAGTAGACATTGAAACACCCCCAAAGCGTCCATTTGACATCATGACGCAAACGAGTCGCCACTTCCGCTGCAAAACCATTCCGACTTGCTGTTTCACACATCGATGCCAAGCGGTCAGCATATGCTTTCGATTTCATTTATGCCGATCGATTTCAAATAGCCGTAGATCCCGTCATACCACTCGGGTTTACGCGTATCATCTGGAGGTACTCCACGGTCGCCCTCGGGAACGACTATAACCATGCCTTGGCGCGCTCGCGTGAGGAGAACGCGATAGGCGTTGATTTGATAGGTTTGGTTGATTGGTTTATGGATATTCTGCCACTTGGCGCCCGAACGCAACTGGAAGTGTTGCCATGCGGTTTGCTCTCGGTTCAGGCGAAGGTCCGCATCCCATGCCACACATGCCCAATCGATTTCGAGACCTTGTACCTTGAACTCGGTGAGAGTGTCTTCAAGGGCATTGGAAGAGCGAATGTCCGATTCGTCTTCAAGAAACCAATGGACAAAGTCGGGTTGATAACGGACATTGATGCTGATTGCCTTCAATCGTTCTGCCTTGCTGCTGGCAAGAAGACCAAATCGCTCGCTGCCTCTGGCATGGTCGCGCAACCATTGTTTGGCGGTTTCCAAGGAACGAGTCAGCACAATCGGATAATTGCCAAGTTCCTTCAATGTCGCGGCAGCGTCCTCGCGCTGCAATGCCAGAAGCTGGTTGACAAAGATGCTAACTTTCTCGGAACGAAAAGAACGCATCGACATCTTCAGGTGAAGATCTTCGCGAGGTTTCAGTTGTTGCTTGACCAAAGCAAGCTCTTCTTTGCTCACATCGCCAGATTCGATGAGATACTCGGACATGTAAACATCCCAATCCCGATATCGTCTGTTGATGGATTCGATCCATTCCGTCAAACCGGCTTCGCCCTTATTGATTGCTTGTCCGTTTCCCACAAGACAAACCACGACACCCCAATCCGTTTGTCTATTCATGCAGGAGATGAGGTATTCCGGTTCGCTGTAGGGAAAATCCGCGATTCTTTTCTTTTCGCGCATGAATCGCTTCAATTCGTCGCCCGTCCATGCGCGCTGGGCTTCATCGAAAATGGCTACATGCTCGGCTGGAATGTAGGCTTTGTCGGTATGGCTCCGGAAGTAGCCTTCTATTGGCTTAATCTCATTGCCGACCACCTTTGTACCTTCGAGGTAGAGGTCTCTGTAGTGGTGAATCATCTGAATGAAGGCCTTGACCTTACTCTTAGCTTCCTCCTTGGTGCATGCACGATACCCTTTGATTTTCCGGGATTTCATCTTCTCGCGACGCACATAGTCGCGGGTCAATGCTTCTTGCAGAACTTCAACGAGCGGGAAATTTCCGGAAAGGTAAACGGCTTTCTCTCCACGATTGAACTGGTCGATGGCCGTATTTAATCCGATGAGCGTCTTGCCGGCGCCAGGAACACCGGTTATGAAACAGATGGCTTTGCGCTGATTCTCCCGGCTAAAATCAATGATTCGACGAAGTTCGGCCGATGCTTTGTCAATATCACCGCCATGCTTCGTAATATCTTCGACGGTATTTTCTTCGTAAAGAGCAACGGCCGCCTCGATAATGGTTGGCGTCGGTTCGTAGCCGCTCTTAGCCCATCGCTCGTCACGTTCGTCAGAATGCGTAACAAGGTCATGTGGAATCTGAGTCAACGGCATGGAGATCGCCTCGGCGAGACGATTGTTGTTTGTCAACAAGGGCTCATACACATTATCCTCTAGATGACGAAGTTTGAACACGCAGTGCTTATCTTTTTCAGATTCGGCAACAAGAACGGGGATGATAATGCGCTCCAAGCTGCCTTCTTGGAAGTTTTTCAGGTCGAGCGCATAATCCCAGACTTGCATACGAGCCTCGTGCGAGAACTTGCTGTCGGCAGTTTTGTATTCAAGAACGAAGACGAGTTCATCGATGACGAGGACGACATCGGCGCGTCTGCCCATTCGAGGGATATTGTACTCGAAATACAAACTACCCCTGTCTTTATATGGCGCAAGCACGTTCCGCAACGATTCAATCTCCGCTACCCACGACTTGGAGGTTTCGTCGTTGATATCGTGCTGGGAAGCAAGCGTAAGCGTGCCGATTATCGTTTCCGATTCTGTATTGAGGAAGCCGGATATGGAATCAGAGTAGTAAAATCTATTAGCTGACATACGACGTCATTACGAATTGAAGGATACCTCATAGACGCGAAGCCCATTTCAATCTCTCACTGGAAATCGTCTTTCTGTTGATGTTCATCGCCACAGTCAACTTCCTTAACGAGATAGAGCCTTCTGATTTTTCCGCCTAGTGTCGGAGTGATGATAATACCATTTCTTTTGAAAAAAGAATATCACCATATTCTGATTCTTGTCATTAAAAAAAGTGGAAAGATTGCTCGTCAAGGCAAACGGCGCCTTGGCGAGTCGCTTCTAAAAAAACTGTCGTCAATTGAGATATGCTAGAGTATAATCGCCGATTGAAAGTCATTTCCGGCTTTTCTCAGTATGGCGGGTTGCGTATGCCGGCGACCAGGCAGAAGGGATCGCCATAACGCATCATGGAAGCGGCAATGGATGGCACGGCATGCCAACCAGATGAGGTGCCCTCGAAATCATAAAGACTACCCTCATAAAAATGAAGATACATCAGATTGTTTTCAGTCCTACGGGAGGAACGCGACGAGTGAGCGATATCCTATGTCAAGGCATAGGCGGCAAGCGAATCGTGACAGACCTCTGCATCAAGTCCGCCGACATTCAGTTGCCCTATATCCATAAGGATGACTTGGTTGTTATTGCCATGCCTGTGTTTGCGGGGCGTGTACCGACATTGGCCGTGAAACGCCTGAGAACAGTGAGTCCGAACGGTGCGAAATGTGTTGTGGTTGCCGTCTTTGGAAACCGTGCCTACGAAGACGCTTTGCTTGAGATGCGGGATGTGGCGTCTGAGATGGGGTTTCGCGTGGTAGCCGCTGTAGGAGCAGTGTCCGAACATAGTATTATCCGAAAATACGGTAAGGGGCGCCCCGATGCAGATGATGGGCAGACGCTCCGTCAATTCGGTTCTGACATCCTGCGCAAGATTCAAACCAATGACTGCACAATGCCATCGGTTCCCGGCAATCGACCTTACAGGAAAGGCGGCAGATTGCCACATCCAAAAGGAAGACGCGGGTGCAACCATTGTGGTGTTTGCGCAGCGCAATGTCCAACGGATGCCATTCCGCTCTCAGCACCCCAAAAAGTGGACCCTTCCAAATGCATCTCTTGTATGAAATGCGTATCGGCATGTCCGTCCGGGGTAAGAAACATTGGAGCTGTGATGAACTTTTTGGCTGCACTGTTTCTACAAAAGGAATGCGCCGCAAGGAAGGAAAACGAGCTGTATCTCTAGCCGGATGCGCTCATGGATTATCATCAACGAAAGCGTTAATTGGAGAGAATACAATGAAGAAAATACTGTTTATCGTGGGTTCCCTTCGTAAGGAATCGTTCAATAAGAAACTCGCCGGAGAGGCGGAGCGGATGCTTAACGGGCGTGCAACGGTGGAATATCTTGACTATTCGGACGTGCCGATAATGAATCAAGATATCGAGTTTCCTGCGCCTGAGGCTGTCACGCGAGTGAGAGCACGAGTGGCAGAGGCAGATGCAATCTGGATATTTTCGCCCGAATACAATTACAGCTATCCCAGTTCTTTGAAAAATCTCATCGATTGGCTCTCGCGTCCGCTCGTCGCCGGTGATCGGAAGACTCCGCTTGCCATCAACGACAAAAAGGTAGCTCTTAGTGGTGCCGGAGGCGCGTCGGCTACTGCCAAATGCCGTGAGAAACTTGCGGAATTGCTCAAGCTTCCATATATCCACGCTGATGTGATGGCGGAGCCTCAGACGGGGATTCAGCTGAACAAGGAGGCCTGGACGGAAGGGCGTGTGATTTTGACTGATGCCCAAAAGGAGCAATTGAGATTGCAAGTGGACGCTTTTTTGGAATATATCGGGTAACAGAACGTGCGCCGGTGCTTTCCGTCTTGCATGCGGTACTAGGCTTTTGCGGACTGCGAATGAAAGAAAAAAGCATCGCAAAATATCGCGCCGCCACATGCGAGAACCGTATGGATTGTTTTTCGGACCGATGGAAATGACATCAGAAATTCTCCTGCTACAGACAGGTCGACCGTCAACGAGCGAACAGGGGAACAAATACAAAAATACGCTATTCCACACACACAACAAACGAATACCCCCAGAGTGGAAGGCGGTATTTGTCAACAATCTGAATGGATAGAGAATGAAAATAGACATAACCAATATGTGCTCACATCTTCAAAAGAAACTATTTGAACCTGACGGTATTTACCATTCGATATGGCAAGCCATACAAACGGATGAGACCTTGACGGCTACGGTTCGAAACAGGCAGTTGCACGTATATCGAAATGGAAAGAAGATTCTCATTCTGGCCGGCAAGGCGAAACCGAAGATTGTCCGCGATGATTCATTGACCCGAAGCTAGATTCAATTGTATTCGCACGATACGACAGGATAGGGGAAAGGCTTGACGTGGCATCTTTTCCGGAGTAGCGTGGCGGAGAAATGAAGCGGCGTTTCGGTATCCATCGTAAAAGCCGCGATGTTTTTCAGGAGATGGGAATGCAAATGAAGAAAAGTCAATCGTTTATGACGCTGTATGTAAGTCGCTGTCTACTTGGTGATACTTGCCGTTACGATGGGAAAAGCAAGAAAGTCGATGTGCCTGATTTCGGTCCGCATGTGCGAATTCTTTCGGCATGTCCAGAGGTTGCGGCAGGATTCGGTACGCCTCGCCCATCAATAGAAATTGTTCAACCGGATTCGGTTGGGAAGGCAATACCGGAAATTTGGCGACGAGAATCAAGGATGGATGTCACGCCGAAGTTGAGGATAGCCTGCAGACGGATTTTGGAACAGTTTGGCGAACTTCCTCCGGTTGCGTTTTTGCTGAAAGCCCGCTCTCCGAGCTGCGGACGAGAATCTGTACTTCACGATGCCGCCGGTTCGGAAATTGGAATAGCCCCTGGTGAATTGGTGCGTCAAATTCGGCTTCGCTATCCTAACGTTCCGGTGTTTACGGAAGAAGAAATGCCAGAGCTTGAAGTCTGGATACGGGCACGACTTTTGGAGATTGAAACGTCGGAGGCACAGCTTTCCTAATTTGAAATCCATCGAAAATCCGTAATACAAAGCTTTTTTCGCAATGCAGCAGGAGGAACGCAAAAGAGATTCTTTTTTTTCGCTTGCTTTCCGGAAACGGTTTTGATAGACTTTCGCCTCGTTACATCTTCGGATGGCGAGAATAGCTCAATTGGTAGAGCACCAGATTGTGGATCTGGGTGTTACGGGATCGTGCCCCGTTTCTCGCCCCATTTTTCGAGCCGTTCCTTCTTCTTGAGGAACGGCTTTTTTTCATTCGCCGGATAGGATTCTTCATCCGGAATGCAGGTTGCTAACAAGCAATGGACTGAGCCGCCGCCTCTTTTCGCTCGGCACATGCGTAAGTCATTCGATTCCTCATTCGATGTGAGAGGGCGTTTCTGAAGTAGCTTGCTCGGCTTGCTCGCATCCGCAGGAATGACATTTCAAGAAATGCGACATAGTGCATGTCACGGGCGAAACGCTATATGCGTAAATGTTGCTGCCCGGCGATTTCACCTTGAGACTTTATGGTATTTTGTATAGGATAAACTTCTCAAATGCGTGGTTACATTATAAAACGGATATTGCAAACTTTGCCGACTCTGTTCGGGGTGACGCTTCTCACTTTTTTTCTCTTTTCGGTGGTAGGCGGCTCTCCGGCGGCATTGGTTCTTGGAAAGAATGCATCCGCGGAGGCTTTGGCGGAATATGATCATCAGTTCGGATACGATCGACCGCTGATTGTTCAATATCTTTCCTATTTGGGTGATTTGTGCAGAGGAGATTTCGGGGAATCGATCGAATATAAGATTCCTGTCTGGTCTGTCTTACGGGATGGTGTCGGCGTATCACTCTCGCTTACTGTTCCCATTTTGATTTTGGGTACGGTTTTAGCGTTATCGATCGGGCTGCTTTGTGCGGCTCATGCCGGAAAACGCTTTGATCGTTGGATGCTCGGCGGAACGACGGTCTTGATGAGCGTCAACTATGTTATTTGGGTAACGGCAGGCCAGTATTTTCTTGCTTACCGCCTCGCGCTGTTTCCGCTTTGGGGATTTGCAAACTGGACATATCTGTTATTGCCCGTACTGATTGGTGTTGTCAGTGGACTGGGGCCCGACGCTCGTTTCTATCGAACGGTAGTGTTGGACGAGATGAGAAAACCATATGTTCGAACCGCAATTGCGAAGGGACTTTCCCCCACACGTATTCTGTTTTTGCATATTTTGAAAAACAGTTTGGTTCCGGTTGTCACAAATGTGAGCTTGGCCGTTCCTTTTCTCTTTACCGGTAGCATTCTTCTGGAAAGCTTTTTCGGCATTCCCGGCTTGGGAGGGATTGGTCTGAATGCGGTCAACGCAAGCGATTTCCCAACGCTTCGGGCGGTCGTCGTTTTGGGAGCCGTTTTATATCAGATTTCCAATCTGCTAGCTGATTTGATTTGCGCTTGGATTGATCCGCAGATTCGCCTTGTCGAAAGATGACAAAAATGCGGTTGGAGAATAGGATTGCAACATATGAAAAGAGAAAGTCAAGTCTGTGCCTTCCAACAATTTGAGAAAGAATGGTCGGAATTGTCTTCCGTTTTGTCGTCTCTGCAAACCAAAGAGGAGGTTTCCCGCTTTCTCAGGGAGATTTGCACCACGAAGGAATGCGTGGATTTTGCAAAACGGTGGGCTTTGATGAAAGAACTCTTGTCGGGTGTTCCACAACGCACAATTGCCCGGAATCTGCAAACCAGTCTCTGCAAAATTACGCGTGGGGTTCAATATTGCAAATCATCAGACTCAATTTTGCGACGGTGCGCAGAAGAGAGTATACATCGCGCAAACGGGAAAACGATGGAAGGGGCTCCTGCATTGAAATCAACGGAAAAGATCATCTCAAGAACGAAAAATTCCCGCTGAAAAGTGTCCGGCTTTAGGATCGGTTAATTTTTTTTCGCCGCGTCATAACGAAACTTGTATTTCGGAAGTCAATCTGAAGTTTGGGAATTGAGAAGTGAGTGATGCCATTTAGCCGAGACGGATATGCTGCAACACAATGTCGCGGATTTTTCCTTTCGGATAATCGCGCGGAATGAAGCTATCCGAGAATCGCCAAAAAACTTGTGCGGTTTCGATGTCGGGCGAGGGGATTTTGGCGCAATAGACCCACGTTCCGTCTCTGAGTCGTTTTTCGGGTTTTCATCGACATCTATGTTGCTCTCGGTTCTCAAAAAAGGGCGTTTTCTTGTTCGTCTCCCCGGCTCCTTCGCGGAGAGGCCGTTCTTCTTCTTCTTTTTTGGGATAGCCTTGTCACCGCCCGTTAACACTCCTGCCCGAGGAGGAACGGATGGATCGTGAACCGGTTCGCGGGATGCGGATAACGGCTGTTTGTCAGACTGCCCCATCATCTTCGTCGAAAAAAAAAGGGGGGATATCCCGAAACGAACCGTCATCCAAAAGCAAATGCTCCCTCTCCGGGGAGGGTGTCGATCGGCAGCCACCCATCATCCCGCCCCTTGTCCGACGAAAGTCAACACGCCCCCCGTTCCCCCCCTGTCAGAGTAAATATCCCAGGAGTAGGGGTATTTCAAATTGCAATTAACGTGGGGATTGTCTCAATATTTTTATCTTGATTACATTCCAAAAATATGAGAAAATAGGGCAGTTTCCTCGGTGACTTTCTGGTTTTCTTTTTTCCACTAAAATTGCCGAGTCGACGGGTGCAACCTGTTCTTACAGGCTGTTTTCTTTTTCACACTGACTAGTTCATCCTTTACGGAGTTTTACGTGAGCGATTCTCAAAATGCGAATGATATCGTTCAAATGACGCCTGTCCTTCAGGCGTTCATTGACGAATGGAAGGACAAGCAGGGAAACCTGATTATGATTCTTCACCAAGTTCAGGAAATCTATGGCTATATTCCGCGTGAAATAGCCATTGAGATTTCCAAGCAACTGCATGTATCTTTGGCCAAGATCTATGGTGTGGTCACCTTCTACAATTTTTTCAAATTGCAGAAGGCCGGACGCAACAAAATTCAAGTCTGCATGGGCACGGCTTGCTATTTGCGCGGTGGAGAAGACATTCTGCTTGAGTTCGAAAAACAACTCGGCGTTGGTGTGAATGCGACGACGGGGGATGGCGCTTTCTCGATTGAGGCGGTCCGTTGCTTGGGTTGTTGCGGTCTCGCCCCTGTCGTTGTTATCAATGGCAACGTACATGGACGTGCGACAACGAAGCAAGTTGCGGGCTTGATTGCACAGTATCGTAAGGCGGAGTCTGTCTAGCGCTTCCTGTTCCATCGGCTTTGTCTTGGTCAAGGATGTTCGGTTCTTCTCAATGCACGAAACACTTTGCGATTATGTCCTCGAGCTCGTAAACAATGCTATCGAGGCCGGTGCAAAGAAGGTCGATCTTCTCTTGGAAGAGCATCCCGACAACACGTTGTTGAGGGTGTTGGATGATGGCAAAGGAATGTGTGCGGAAGATGTACGTAATTGTTTCGATCCTTTCCGAACCGATTCTTGCAAGCATCCGGAGCGCCGGACTGGTCTTGGTCTTGCATTGCTGGAGGCGGCCGTTTTTGATGTCGAGGGAACCGTAAACATAAAAAGCGAACCCGGTTTGCGGACGGAGATCATGGTCACGTTTGATCCTAGACGTCCAGATGCTCTTCCCGTTGGCAACCTTGCTGAATTGGGATTGTTGCTTTGCTCCGGAACCGAAACATGCTCCTTTCGCTTGACACATCACCGCAGGCAGATAGGCTATCAAATCAACTTCCAGACTGGTTTATCCTCCCGACAAAATAGCCCGTTGCATGTCAAAACTGAAATTGCCCGATGGGAAGAAACGTTGGTTATTTGACACTTTTTTGAAAGAAACATTAGGAATCTACAGATGAGCAAACTCACTCTTGAAGAACTTCGTCGGATGCGCGATGAACATCGCGTAACGGTGGAATTACGCGATTCGGATAACAAAACGGCGCAGATCGTCGTTGGCATGGGGACTACAGGTCTTGCAAAAGGCGCTAAAAAGGTCTTCAATGTCCTTTGCGATTTGGTTGCCGAAAAACAACTGGTTGAGGTCATGGTACGGCAAAGCGGCGCCATGGGGCATCCAGATTTCGAGCCAACCGTCGAGGTGGTTGTAGAAGGAATGGAACCGGCTCTGTATGGGCATGTTGACGAGGCGCTTGCGACTCAAATCTTAGAGAAGCATGTGCTTGGACGCACGGTCTTAACCGATCATTTGGTCAAAAACTAACGAGGATTGAACCATGGCTTTCAAACAGTATGTTTTGATTTGCGGCGGTACGGCTTGCAATTCCGGTCGCGCAGACGAGATTGCCGAAGAACTCAAGAAAGAGCTTGTCGAAGCGGAACTTCAAGTTCCCGGCATCTCGAAGGATATCCAACTCATTCGTACCGGATGTCTTGGTTTCTGCGAAAAGGGACCGATTGTCAAAGTCTTGCCCGAAAACACCTTCTATGTAGAAGTAAAACCGGAAGATGCCAAGGAAATCGTGAACGAGCATCTCGTGAAGGGGCGTGTCATTGACCGCTTGCTTTACAATCACGAACAAGGAAAAAGCCTTACCGGAACGGTGGGAATTCCGTTCTACCAGAAGCAGGTTCGTGTTGTGTTGCGCAACTGCGGCTTCATTGACCCGGAACAAATCTCCGACTACATCGGACGCGATGGTTATGCGGCAATTGAGAAGGTCCTCACTTCCATGAAACCCGAAGACGTCGTGGATGTCATTACCAAATCCGGTCTTCGCGGTCGCGGCGGTGCCGGATTCCCAACGGGGCTCAAGTGGAAGTTTGCCGCTAGCCAACCCAAGGGTAAAAAGTACATGGTTTGCAATGCGGATGAAGGTGATCCGGGCGCCTACATGAACCGTTCGACCTTGGAAGGCGATCCCCATGCCGTTTTGGAAGGCATGATGATTGCCGGCTACGCTATCGGTGCGGATCAAGGCTATATCTATGTTCGTGCAGAGTATCCACTTGCCATTCAGCGTCTTCAGGTTGCGATTCGGCAGGCCCGCGAATTAGGACTCCTCGGAAAGGATATTCTGGGAACCGGCTTTGATTTTGACATTGAACTGCGTTTAGGCGCGGGCGCCTTTGTTTGCGGTGAGGAAACGGCACTTCTTCAGTCGATTGAAGGTGAACGCGGTATGCCGCGCCCCCGTCCTCCATTCCCTGCCGTGAAGGGGCTTTGGCAGTGTCCGACCGTAATCAACAATGTGGAAACGCTAGCCAATATTGCCAACATTATCCGCAATGGTTGGGAATGGTTTGCCGGAATTGGAACGGCCGACACGCACGGCACAAAGGTTTTTGCATTGACGGGTAAGGTTTGCAACTCCGGTCTCGTTGAGGTTCCTATGGGGACAACGCTCCGCGAAATCATCTACGATATTGGCGGAGGCATTCCCGACGGCCATGAACTCAAGGCTGTCCAGACAGGCGGTCCTTCCGGTGGCATGATTCCTCCTGATTATTTGGACACGCCTATCGATTATGGTTCGCTTGCCAAACTTGGATCGATCATGGGCTCTGGCGGTATGATCGTCATGGACGATACGGACTGCATTATCGATATCGCCAAGTTTTACCTTGGATTTACGGTTGATGAATCGTGTGGAAAGTGCATGCCTTGCCGAATCGGCGGGCGCAAGCTCCTCACCTATCTCAATAATATCTCCGAGGGGAAAGCCAAGATGGGTGACCTCGATAGCATGAAAAAGATTTGCGATGCCATGAATCGAGCGTCGCTTTGCGGACTCGGTCAAACGGCTTCCAATCCGGTCGCCTCCTCAATGCGCTACTTCATGGATGAGTACGTCGAACATGTGAAGGAAAAAAAGTGTCGTGCGCACAAGTGCCGGAAGTTGACGAGCTTCTCGATTATCGCCGACAAGTGCAAGGGGTGCACGCTCTGCGCAAAGAACTGCCCGGCCGGTGCCATTATCGGAACGGTTCGTCAGCCTCATTCCATCGATCAGGACAAGTGCGTAAAGTGCGGTGTTTGCTTTACAAACTGCCGTTTTGGCGCGATTGTCCGTTCCTAATTTAGCGAAAAGGATTTTACCATGGCAAACATGATTCATCTTGAAATCAATGGCAAGAGTGTTGAAGTGCCTCAAGGTACTAACTTGCTGAATGCGGCTCGTGCCGCCGGAATCAATATTCCGAATCTCTGCTATCATCCGGATCTCAAGCCGGGTGCAGCCTGCGGCCTCTGCATTTGCCGTCAGCTTGTCCCCGATCGCAAGGATCCTTCCAAGCTCGTTGTCTCTCCCAAAATGTTACGCGCTTGTTGTACCGAAGCTACGGAGGGAATGAAGATCATCACACATGATCCGGAAATTTCCGCCGTTAGGAAGACCGTTTTGGAGCTGATTCTTGCGAATCATCCGAATGAATGCCTCCAGTGCCGTCGTAACGGGTCTTGTGAACTGCAGAGCATGGCAGCCGCATTTGGCATCTTAAATGTTCCGTTTCCAACAGAGGTTTCGGTTGCGACTCCAGACGCATCCTCTTGCTCTATCGTCTTGGATCCCCGCAAATGCATCAAATGCGGTCGTTGCGTAGAGGTCTGCCAACACATGCAAGACGTATGGGCTCTTGAATTTATCGGTCGCGGTGAAAAGACGCTCATGAAACCCGCCGCCGACGCCTCGTTAACGAATTCTCCTTGTGTTCGTTGCGGTCAGTGCATAACACATTGCCCGGTTGGCGCCATCTTTGAAAAGGATGATACGATTCGAGTCGCAAAAGCTCTTCAAGACCCTTCGAAGTATTGCGTCGTTCAAATGGCACCATCCGTTCGTGTGGCACTCGGGGAGGAATTCGGTCTGCCTTCTGGTTCGATCGTTACCGGACAATTGTATGCCGCACTTCGTGCCATGGGATACAAGAAAGTCTTCGATACGAACTTCGGAGCGGATGCTACCATCATGGAAGAGGGCTTTGAGTTCATCGAGCGTCTGAACGGAAAGGGAGCCATGCCGCAGTTCACCTCTTGCTGCCCCGGCTGGGTGGATTGGTGCGAGAAATATGCTCCCGATTTCCTGGAGAACCTTTCGACAACCAAATCTCCGATGCAGATCGAGTCCGCGCTCATCAAGACATATTTCGCCGAGAGGGAAGGCATCGATCCAAAAGATATCTTCGTTGTCGCTATCATGCCTTGCACGGCAAAGAAGTGGGAAATCAAGCGCTCGAAGGAAATGGCCGCAAGCGGTCAGCAGGATACCGATGTCGTGCTTACGACTCGCGAGCTTGCCCGTATGTGCAAGACATTCGGCATTGATCCTTCCGCCCTTCCGGAAGAGCCTGTCGATTCTCTGCTTGGAACCTATTCGGGTGCGGGAACGATCTTCGGCTTCACAGGCGGTGTCATGGAAGCTGCTCTTCGTACTGCCTATTGCGTTGTCAGCGGAGAAGCAACGCCTCCTGTTCTTGAGTTCAAGGACATTCGTACGATGGAGGGCATCAAAGAAGCGACCATCACCATTCCCAAAAAGGATGGTACAAAGGTCGATGTCAAGGTAGCCGTGGTTCATCAATTGTCTAATGTTGAACCGGTTCTAGAGCAAATTCGTTCCGATCGTGCAGCAGGCGTCAAGCCTCGCTATGATTTTGTCGAGGTTATGGCTTGCCGCGGCGGTTGTATTGGCGGTGGCGGTCAGCCGTACGGCACAACCGATGAGGTTCGTGCAAACCGTACGAAAGGTCTCATGACCGATGACGAACGGTGCACCGTCCGTCTGTCTCATGAGAATCCTGAAATCAAAACACTCTACTCTTCCTATCTCGAAGCTCCTCTCTGCGAAAAGTCGCATCACCTCTTGCATACGACCTATTCGCAACGGCAACCATACGCGAACTAACGCTTGCGAATGCAAGTAATTGGAAGGGGAGGGAATTCCTTGCGAATTTCCTCCCCTTTTCCTCAATCGTTTCCGAAGGGAAAGGACATCGCGCCTTTTTGAATAACGGCAGTATTCGGACTTTCCCAGATAGACGCATTTCCGACCATATATTCCATTCGCGCTTTTCGTTCAATTAGTTTCCATGACAACGATTTCAAACGATCTTCCTGCGGGAAATATCCGTGTAATCAAGCAAGAAGAATACAGTTTTCTTCTCTCCGAAGAACAACGGGATTCGGCACAGGAATGGTTTTACTGGAAATTTAAGGCTATTTTCGACAAGCCCGGACATTATACATTCCGTTTTGAACACCCCAATAAAATTGGAACCAGAAGTGCCGCAATCAGTCTGGATCAAGGGAAATCTTGGTACTGGCTTTCAGACGAATTCTATCCGGAAACGCAAGAATTCTCATACGACTGCGAACAACCTCAAGAGGTATGGTTTTGCCAGGCCATTCCTTATCTACAAGGGGATTTTGATCGGTTTTCCAACGAGTTTTCACACCATCCCGCATTTCATTTCGAAAGTCTCTGCAACAGCAGGAAAGGTCGTTCCGTCGAACTTGTTACGATACGTGAGGGAAATCCTCATCACGCCATTCTTCTCACATCCCGGCATCACTGCCAAGAAATGGCTGCAACACACGCTCTTGAAGGTTTTCTTCGAGCCGTTCTTTCCGATAACGATTTTGGCAATGCTTTTCGTCGGGAATTCTCCCTATTTGTTGTTCCTTTCGTTGATAAGGACGGCGTTGAAGATGGCGACCAAGGGAAGGGGAGAGTTCCCCGTGACCACGGACGTGACTATTATGGCGATTCCATTTATCCGGAAACTCGCGCGATTCGCGAACTCATAGAACGAGAAAAGCCCTTTCTTCTTCTGGATCTGCATTGTCCTTGGATTCGTTTCGGAAGTACCAACGAACAAAGCTATATCGTTGAAAATGCCGTTCCTCGATTTCAGGCGGAAATCGCCCGTTTATCACGTCTGCTGCAAAAATACTCTACTCCCGAAGCTCCCTTTCGCGATAGCAACAAAGTCCGTTGGGGTGTTTCTTGGAATTGCACGCGAAACCACGGGACGGGCCCTAGTTATGGAAAAGGTCTTGCGAACGGCAATGCCCACCATTCATTTGTTCGTCTTGCCTGTACAATTGAGATTCCTTTTGCAAATTTTGGCGAAACAACCATGACACGGCGTAGCTTTCTCCGCTACGGAGCTTCCATCGCACATGCCGCTTATGAGTTTGGACTCAAGTGCTACCGAGACAGGCAATCTGATACCGCAACTCTCTGTTTGACAGGAGCTCTTGGGCCGACTTCTGAATTTGATTCCATCGATTCGAATCGGGAGCGGGTTTGCGAGAGCATACAATTGTTCAGTCGGATTTCTTCTGAACTTCAATCGGTTGATTGCTGCGTGTCGCATCTCTTGACCTCTTCCGCCATTCCGAAAACGGAAAAATGCTGCTCTTTTGCTTTCGATCATTCGCTTTCGACTTTTGCCGAAGCAATCGATAACAAAGGCTTTTTGCTCGTTTCAACTGCTCCGGACCATTGTCTGGAGAATGAGATCGGCGGAACGGTCAAAACACTTGATATGCTCGATCGGCTTGGTATTGAACATACAGGAACATTCCGATCGCTTGAGGAGCATAACAAGCCACTTATCCGATACGTTAATGGATTCCGCATCGCATTTGTCGCTTCTGCATTCGGCTTTTCCGCTCCTCTTGGCCCTCAAGAGTCTTTCGTTGCAAACGTGTTCAACCCACATGAGAAGGCTGAGCTATCGTCAGACATTAGGGCGAGGATCGTTGACGCCCGAAATGCCGGTGCAGAATATGTTGTTGCGCTTCTTCAAACGGATGGCATGGACACGAAAAATTCGAACGCTCACCTTGAATCGTTCATTCGTTCCTTGCTTGATGCCGGTGCAGACATGATCTTTTGCAACCAATCTGGTTTTATTCGCAAGTTCGCATGGATGGATGGTCATCCTGTATTCTACGGTTTGGGAAATCTGTTTGCGATTCCGAGTCTTTCGGTAGATGCGCAAACGACTGAACCGGAGTTCGATTCGGTGATGGTGCGTCCTGTTTTTTCACGCAATGAAAACGGAAAGATCGCCTTTGTCAAAGCTTCTTTTAAGATTCTTCACTGCAGCCGCACAGATGATAATGACGTCTCCATTACGCCTCTCTATCATCTCATTGAAAATGCCACTTCGCCCCATCAACGGAACGCTCTGTCCAAAAGACTGCAAAACGCCGTCCGCTCCTTCCTCGACCTTTCACAAGATGAGGCTATTGCTCTCAAACCTGAGTATGATCTTCCCGTTTGCCGGTTTGAGTACAAGAATCCTTTCTGACAATGCTTTCATTTCCCATTCCGAACGGGGAAGGGGAACATTTTCACTTTTCGGTTT
Source organism: Kiritimatiellia bacterium (assembly GCA_016295275.1). Taxonomy (GTDB): domain Bacteria; phylum Verrucomicrobiota; class Kiritimatiellia; order RFP12; family UBA3636; genus JAEDLN01. Next base: position 27,799 of record JAEDLN010000002.1, on the reverse strand, counting down.
GAAGAATAACGCGTCATTGAGCGAAGATCGACAGCAAAGGGGGTCAATGCAGATCGATCCGAAAAAGCCAAACCTGTCTTACCCGTATCGTAAACATGATACGGAAAAATACCCCGCAAGCCGAAAATACCCTTGTCTGTTCCGATTTCCCAGAACGACATGAAAGGTCGTGATTGCCTTGGATAAGCGTCGTTCGAAAACGACATAGACGACATTGGTCAAATATGAAGTCTGCTTTCTTTGCTGATAAAGCTAGAACGTCCGTTTTTTATGTAGGACATCGACAACCTGTGCAATGGGCTCCGATACGCTCCTTTTGCCTTCTACAAAGTCATACATAACTCGATTTGTCCTTCTAATATGTTCAATCGTTTTTTCATATGGGCGATTGCAAATGTCAATCAAACCATGTCCCATACATTCTCCATCAAAACGTCCGAGAAGAGGCTGGTCGTTCCATTCGAAATAGTGGGCTCCAATACAATTGGGATGAGATAGAGCCCTCTGCAAATAGTACGCCATCGCTTTCCCCCTCTCTTCCTGATTTGGCGAGAATAAAAGACCGCCGGAAAGCTTCCCTTGATTTGAACCCCCTATATGCCATTCTCCAATTAGCATCGGCATATCCGCTACGGCACTGCATGTCTGTAACTGATTTTCGGGGCTGATCGAGTAACAGTTGAATGAAAAAACGTCGTGCTCCTTGCACCCTCCCATGACGCTTTTACCTCCATAGGCATAGCGCATCCCAAGATCCAAGTGTTCTCGATCTACTTTTCTCAATTCCTCATGAACAACTCTTTCATACTGATGGAGCAACATATCGTGAAGCTCGCACATGTCTTTCATCGCATCTTCCGATAGGTTCTCCGGACTTTCCATCGGCTCTTGCAGGGCGAGAAAACCGCTAAACGATGTCTTCCATGCTCTGTTAAGCGCCTCAATACTGCCATATTTCTTTTTCAAGGTTTGGATCAAAAACACCTTGCTATCCAAAAGCTGTGGATGCGCAAAAGTACGCTCCGCCAAATTAATATTCTGAAATCGCCATTCCGGTTCGTTGGTAATAAAATAGCCAATCAAATAAGGGTTGCCAACAAATGGCGTTAACTGTTCTTCTGCAAAAATACGGGCTTTTTCGCGATATTCATCGGAATAAACATCCGGAAAATCACGAAAGATGCGCTCTTTTGTCAAAGGGAAGTGTTTCAATGTCCAGACAAATGGAATCTTTGCTCGTTTAAGATATTCAAGAACGTTTTCATCCATATATTGATTGACGCCAATGCCAATGGTATTAAATCCCCATCGCTTGAGTCGTGCTATGTTGATCGTATGCCATGCGTCCCACCAATGTTCCTTCCCAAAGGCACGAATCATGTTGGCTCTGGCAAAATTAAACATGTTGCGGTTTATGCCTGTGCCTTTGCCATTTCTTTTGACATATTCCGGAATCGATTCGGCTTTCGTCCACGCCTCCGCAAAAATGTCGTCCGAATCCTTTGGAAGCCAGGAAAACAGATTTTCCATGCCATCGACAAACCCATGAACACCCATCCTAGAACCGTAGCAGATTCCATTCGAAAAGAATCCGTATCCATCAGGATCGACCAACCACCACCTATTGTTCGTTTTCAGGATATGAAAGAAACCGGTTTTGGCGAATTTCTTTTTCAGAAAGCCTCCGTATGGACTGAATCCATCCGGATAGTTTCCGTTTTCTATCGCCGCTTTGTACTCTGCTTGCAGAAAAGAGATTAGCTCCTTCTCCGAATGAATTTTGCCTTCCCATTCTTTCTGCATCCATTGCCCGAACTCGTCCACCATCTGCTCTCCCGTTACGTTTATAGAAGGCAGCTTGTTCGTAAGATAGCATTTTTCAATATCAACCCATCTAAACGTAGTACAATAGGGGGATGAAATAACCAGCGAAACCCGTTCCATCTCCATTATCGAAGATGGCAACCCTTTGCATTTTGCCTTTAGCATTCCCGGCATTGTCTGCAAATACAGTTTTTCAGACCTCAGATCCTGAAAGCGTACAGGAATCGTCACAGAATGAGATGGAATCAGCTGATAGGTTAGGACATTTGACGGTTTTTCGTTGCCATGATGATAAAAATTGAATTCGGAAACCACCATGGCATCCATCTCCACATGAATGATGAAAACGAAAAATTGGTATTGGGAAAACTGTTGGACAAGATCGCCCTTTGCCAACTGGATTTCAACAATACCATCGTTATCGGGAGAAATCCGGACTCTGCCGTCTTTTCGTGTTGCCACGCCACGCAATACGTCTGATGGCAGGAGTGTCCATTCTTGTTGTTCTGTCATCTCTTCAGCTTCTCCGGTATGTAAGGTTATTTTCTATAGAGCCGACTTTCATGTATTGATTTTAACACAGTTTCGGAAATAATTCAGATTCCTCTATTCCGTCATTCATCTAGCGGGGGAGGGAAGGACGTATCGGTATTGAAGTTCGAACGTGATTCTGATGGCACGAAACTTGCTTGATAGAAATGATGAAAAATAGGGAAGGGAAGAGAAGAGCAAATCAACAATCATTCACGATGCAGTTATATCCAGAATGGTCATCATTCGGGATTTGCAATCCAGAAAGGTCCGCAAACTCGTCCATCTAACCACATTTTCGCACAGTATTTTTGGATTTGAGGTGGGGAAGGAATCGTTTATCAAGAAAGGATATTTCACGATACGATTCGCAAAAAAGCCTTACGAAAGAACAGATAAAAGGGGTGGTTTTCCGTGCATACGATCAAATAGATGCATATTCGATTTCTATTCTGCTTGTCAGTCAGAAAAATGGATATGGAGGATCATGCAAGTCTATTCACTCCGAGAATTACATTATTCAATTCTTCCTTTTCATTTTTTTCCGACTGAAAAGGGAATTTGCACGGAGTCATTGTTTCGTTCATGGTAGCCCTGATTTGTTTTCCATCCCCAATTCCCTTGCGCCATATATGGGATTTTTCACCTAGATTCGCTTTTCTTTGCTAGATTGAAACGGGACGACCGTAATAGCTAAGTGATTTAAGATAGTACGATCTCTGTGATTGAGTATGTGTTTACGGAACTGAAAGAACGATTTATTGTCTCCGGCTGGAACATTTACACACATATGATTCAGACGAATTTAGCGGGCGTGATATGGATAGCTGCTTGATCCTTCAAAATTATACATAACATATATTATGCGACATAGATATAACGCGGGAGAAATATTCCTTATTCCCTGCTATCAACCAACGTCATCTTGAAAACGGGATAAAAACTTCAAGGACAGATCGAGTTTCCCAATCGAAAGTATACGGATTCTATCAGTTACTTCAGTGGCTAATGATTGATCCTCTAATTGAGTATAAAGAAAGATCCTCGTAATTCTGATTCAAAAGAGAAAAGACTCGGACCTTCAGCTTATGTGCTTTTGTCTCAAGAATGTGTCTGTTACCCGAATGCCCCATGCGTCATTCCGACCTGATAGCGTCAAAATAAGCCAATCACTCCACAAGACGAAATTACCAACCTATTGAGGAGAGAAAAACTTCGCACGAGAAAATCCAATTACAGGAAAAGTTTGAATCGAAATTGAACGGATTTTATGTAAGCATGAATCGTGCCAAGAAAAGCTTCCCCCTTGGCACAATTCTTTTCCGGCTGGAAGAAAAATAAGAATTTACTCCCCTGCTCTTCCGATTATGATTAGGAAATATCTATACCGAAAATGCAAACGAAATCAAAGCGGTCATTCGTTTGTCAATGAATCTTTTGGGCAAAGGTTTTGGCAATCAATTCGCTTCCCGCTGCAGTCATATGAAGCCCATCGCTATTGATGAGGCTTTCATCGTTGCCAAACGCCTTGCGTGTGTCAGCTAACTTCACTCCTTCTTCCTTAGCTACTTCACGGGCTAATTTAGCCATCCGTTCGCTACCGTTATTGAAGATCGAATGCTCGCCATACATCGGAGTGCAAGTTCCAATAATCGCAATGGATTGATTGTTTTTACAGGCAACAACGATGGCGCGAAGTGCTTCCTTGAACTGCGCTTCATCATTTCCGATTGTATCGTTTGCACCAAATAGGATGCAGACATAACCAGGTTTATTTGCAAGAACAGAGCCAATAATCGCAGCTCCATAGCTTGCAGTCTGACCGCCAACACCATAATTGATCGTGCGTTTTCCTGTCATGGAAGCTAAATACGCCGGATAAGGACTCCCGTCGCAAGCGTATCCTTTTGTGATGGAATCACCGACACAAGCAATCAATTCTGGATCATTATCCCCAACATCAGCAGGACCATCATCTCCTCCTTCACATCCTGAAATACAAAATACGAAAACGGAAAGAAGAAGAGCAAATGGATTTAGAAGAAAAGTTTTTGCAAGCTTCATAAGGAGAATAAAAATGGAGGTACAAACGTAAACCACACACAATTCTATCAAAATTTCAAAAAGATTGAAAGAGGGGAAAGTTTCCGTCATCCCCCCTTAATTTCGGTGAGTCACATCGCGGCGCGTGTTAACGACGCACAGATTGTCTTGGAACTCCCTATTCTTGCGGCTATAGCGATGACATCATTTATCCGAAATTCTCCGGCTTTATGATCGGCTCGCACATTCTTCATGGCGTCAATGATGAAATAGGCCTAATGGATAAGCCCCCTTCCCTTCCCAAAACCGGTTTTGCCTAAAAGTGAGAAATCCACCTTGGTCTCATTCCCTCTCTATTTGTGTACGCCATCGCCGCACGTTCAACCGCAAACGGATTCCCATGTTTTTCCGATTCCTCCGGCTCTATCGCTGACATCAACTTGCTCTGAATTCGGAACATAAGCACAAGAAAACTGCTCGAGCAAGGAATGGCATTTACTATGACGAGAAACATCCGACGAAACGCCAGCCCTTCGTTCCTGCCATTCACCAAGCGATCTTGAAGGGAACGCTTTTTTGTCTTATCTCTGCCGACTTTGTAGAAAACAAAGGTCTTCGTACATTTTTTTATTGCCAGAATCTACGATTCCCCGTTATTTTCAAGGCTTTTTGAAAATGGGGGATTAGCCTGCTTCTCGATTCGCTTGTAGCTTCCCCAAAACGGGTTGTATACTTTACTCGAAATCCAATACATGCCCTTCATTTTCTTTCAAAACAGTCCTGAAATGAAAATCAACTTCTTGCGTGCCAATCATCATACGGAACCAATCGGCTACGATCTATCCTCCCTATCGCTTTCGTGGATACCTGAATCGAACAATGCCAAGCGTCCTAATTGGAGTCGCGTTGAAATATCTACGGACCGTTTCTTCAAAGATATCGTGAGCGATAGCGGAAAACAAGCGCTGAATTCCCTTGACTATCAGCCGAAACTCGAGCTTGCTCCCTGTACACGATACTATTGGCGTGTCACGGTCGAAGCAGACAATGGCGAAACCGCAACCGAAACATCCTTCTTTGAGACGGGACTCATCCATACGCCTTTGCGCGCAAAATGGATCACGACTCCAGACGCCGGACAAACGGGGCATTTCATCATCCGGAAGCATTTTACGGCAAACAAGGGAGATGCGCGTCTCTACTGCGCCGCCGGCGGTATTTTCGAGGCGACCGTGAACGGCAAACCGGTCACCGATGAAGTTCTGCTTCCGGGATATCATCCGTTCAATCTGGAAATGCCGGTCATGACATTTGACATTTCCAATATCTTAGTCGATGGGGATAACGTCATCGAGCTTCATGTCGGACGCGGATGGTACGGCACCTCCATGGGCGGCTGGGAAACGGACAATCCACCCTTTGGCTCAATTCCGGTCGCCATCGCCGAAGTACGAGTCGATGGAAAAATCATTGCGCAAACCGATGACACATGGGACGCTTACCCCTCCCCTGTTGTCGATTCCGGTATTTACCTCGGCGAGATTTACGATACCACGCGCGAATCCCTTTCCACTATCGATGCCCCATCGAAAAAGACGGTCCTTTTCACGGAAACGATTGCGCCTCTTTCGGATCGCTTCAGTCCACCCATCCGTCGGACCGAAACGCTGCCAGTTGTTTCCATCATCACCACGCCAAAAGGTGAAACCGTTCTAGACTTCGGACAAGAAATGACCGGATGGTTTGAAGTGCGCAATCGCATGCCGGCCGGAACGACCTGGACGCTGGAGGCAGGTGAAATTCTCGATACGGATGGAAACTTTTTCCGTGACAATCTGCGCAAGGCAAAAGCGCTCTACACCTTCACCTCCTCCGGGCCTGATGAACGATGGATTCGCCCCCATTTCACGTTCTATGGCTTCCGCTATCTCCGTCTTACCGGATATGTTGGAGAACCTGATCCAAAAGATTTCCGCGGCGTGGTCATCCACTCCGATTTAGGGATTACCGGCTCCATTCAAACTCCCAATTCCCTCTTGAATCGGTTTTTCCTGAATACACTCTGGGGGCAGCGCGGCAATTTCCTCGATGTGCCGACCGATTGTCCGCAACGAGACGAACGCCTTGGCTGGACAGGTGACGCCCAAGCGTTCAGCGGAACGGCCTGTTTCCACATGTATACGCCTGCTTTCTACGGAAAGTTCATTCACGAAATGATTCTGGAACAGCCGAATTACGATGGCGGCGTCCCGTTTGTCGTTCCCTCTGTTGTAAAATGGTATAAAGCCAAAAGTTCGCATTCATCCTCCGCATGGGGCGATGCCGCTACCGTCATTCCCTGGAATGTCTACACCTACTTCGGCGACAAATCGCTTCTCCGGAAAATGTATCCGGCCATGAAGATGTGGGTCGGCCACATCGAAAGACAAGACGAGACCAACGGAAATCACCGCCTGTGGCAGACCGGATTCCACTTTGGCGACTGGCTTGCGCTCGACAACTTCCGGAATCCATCCAGTGCCTTTGGCGGTACAGACGCATACTACATCGCTTCCGCTTACTACGCCTTCTCCACGGAATTGACGCTCCGAGCAGCCGAGGTTTTGGGAGAATTCGCCGATGCCGAACACTACCGTATTCGTCTTCAAGAAATCAAACAAGCCATTCGAAACGAGTACTTTTCGCCCAATGGCCGCTGCACATCGGATACGCAAACCGCCTATGTCGTCGCCTTGGCCATGGATCTCGTTCCGACGGAGATGCGGAAGCGCTGCGCGGACATTCTTGCCGAAAAAATACGGAACAACAAGAATGCCTTGGAAACCGGCTTCGTCGGAACCTACTTCCTTTGTCGCGTTTTGGGCGACAATGGCCACGCCGATGTCGCATACGACTTGTTGTTGCGCGAGGAATACCCCAGCTGGCTCTATGAGGTGAAATTCGGCGCAACAACCGTGTGGGAACGCTGGAACGGACAGGGGCCCGCCGCACGGGCCAGCGATATGTCGATGAACTCGTTCAACCACTACGCCTACGGGTCCGTCGAAGAATGGGTATATCGTGGCGTCTGCGGTCTTAATCCAGATCCCTCCATTCCCGGATTCCGGCATGTATTCCTCCGTCCGCTTGCTTCCAAAAAATTGGGCGAAGCGCGGCTTTCCTTCCTCTCCCCTTGCGGTGTGTACGAATCGGAATGGAAAATAAACGCCGATGACACGGTTTCCTACCGCTTCCGAATCCCGTTTGGCTGTACGGCAACACTCGATATTCCCGGCGCCCCCGACACATTGCCCAAAACACTCGAGGCCGGTGTGCATACCTTCACGGTGTAAGCAAGTGTGTACGCAGTCATTCTTGAAAAAAGACATCGGACGCGGCCGGCGTCCGATGTCTTTTTCTTCCAGAAGGATGCCGTACTGTCTAAACGAATGCAGATCCTTCCGCTTTCGAGGCAGTGTAAAGCCGTTGATACGGTTCATTGGAGGCAAGAAGCTCTTCGTGCGTCCCCTTTCCGACAATCCGACCGTGATCCAAAACAACGATCAAATCTGAATTTCGAATGGTCGAGAGACGATGGGCGATAATGATGCTCGTACGCCCCTCCAACAACCGAACCATGGCTTCTTGAATACACAATTCGGTGCGCGTATCCACGCTGGATGTCGCCTCATCCAAAATCAGAACCGCAGGATTTGATAGGGCGGCACGGGCAATGGAAAGAAGCTGGCATTGTCCTTGCGATAGCGCCGTGTCGGTTTGCTGGATCTGCGTGTCATAGCCCTGCGGTAACGCCCGTATGAAGGTGTCGGCATTGGCTAGCTTGGCGGCTTTGACAATCCGTTCGCGAGAAAACCGTCTTCCTTCAATGTCCTCATTGGCTTCCGAACGGCTTCCGTACGCAATGTTCTCCGCAACCGTTCCGGAGAACATTTTTACGTCTTGCAGAACAATGGCCAAACGCCTCCGCAAATCAGACTTCCGAATATTGCGAAGATTGATTCCATCGAGAAAAATCGATCCCGATTGTGGATCGTAAAACCGAGCCAACAGACTGATAATCGTCGTCTTTCCGGAGCCGGTCTCACCGACAAGTGCGACCTTCTGCCCGGCTTGGATGTGGAGGGAAAAATCCGTTAGCACAGGCGTATCTTCGACATAGCGAAAGAAAACCTGCTCAAACCGTATGACCCCGCGAACGGAATCAGGCAAACAAACCGTCCCCTCATCCGGCTCCGATGGTTCGTCAATAACGTGAAAAACACGCTCTGCACCGGCAATGGCACTTTGAATCTGCGCAAATTGGCCGGCAATTTCATTCACGGGACGTCCAAATTGACGAGCATACAGCAAAAAGGCTACAACGGTCCCGACCGTGATGTTCTCTGAATGAATGGCAAGCCATCCTCCAATGGCAGCGACCAAAATGAACGATAGGTTGTTGATTGTGTTCATCATCGGCCCCATGAAACCACCGACAATCTCCGCCCGCAATGCCAGTGCTTTCAACCGGTCGGATCGCTCATTGAACTGCCTGGCGACTTCCTCGCTACGACTAAAGGCTTGCACGGTATGCTGCCCGGCAATCATTTCTTCGGCATACCCGTTCAACTCGCCAATCGCCTTCTGGCGTTCCCGGTAAAGCTTTCGGGAGATACGCACCAACAACTTTCCGGCAAAATACGTGAGCGGCAACGTTATGCAGGCGACAACCGTCATCGGTATGCTGAGCCAAAGCATATAGGCAAATGTTCCGATCAACGTGATGCACGAAGCAAAAAACGAAAGCAATCCGGAACCAAGCGTATCGCCTGCCATTGAGGTGTCATTCGTCAGCCTGCTCATGTACTCGCCGTGCGGCGTCCGATCAAAACAAGAAACTGGCAGTGTCATGAGATGGCGGAATAATTCGCGGCGCATGCCCAATACAGACAACACGGACAAACGAACCGTTCCCCGCGTTTGATAGATGCGCGCACCCAATGAGGCAAACAAGAGTATCAACGACAAGCCCAGCAACATTGCAATCCGCCGCCAGTCAACGGGCGGATGTGCGAGGACGTCAATGACACCGCCTAAAATGCTAGGCCACGCAAGCCCCATCAAGGTTATGAAAAAGATGCCGGGAAGCAATAACAGGACTTCCCTCCGCTGCCCGCGCAAATAACCCAGTAAACGACGGAAGGTAGCAACCGCATTCTTCGCATGCTGTGGCTCGGAAGTCATTCCAAAGTGCGGATGTCGAGGCGGCATTATACGCCCTCCTTTCTGTCGGTTGGCGTAATCTGAGAATCGATGATTTCCTTGTAGATTTCGCAGTTTTGCAACAATTCGTCATGGGTACCAAAGCCGACAATCCGTCCCTTTTCCAGTACCAGAATGCGATCGGCAGCTTGAAGCGAAGACGCTCGTTGCGCAACCGACAATACGGTTGTCCGGCGAAAACGGGCTCGGATCGAATCCCAGATAAGCCGCTCCGTAACCGGATCGACCGCAGATGTCGCATCATCGAAAATTAGAATCTTCGGTTCTCGAATCAGAGCGCGGGCAATGGATAGACGTTGCTTTTGCCCGCCAGACAGGCTCACGCCGCCTTGCGCAACATTCGTCGCCCCGCGCTGGGGAAATCGGGAAACGAACCGATCGGCTTGTGCAATGCGCAAAACATCCTCTACCTCTTCATCGCTCGCGTCTGGACGACCCCAGCGGACATTTTCAAACACCGTTCCGGCAAACAATCTCGGATTTTGCAGGACAATCCCCATGATTGAGCGAAGCGAATCCAGCGCATATGTGCGAATGGAGCGCCCCCCAACGAGAATCTCGCCGGAATCCGGTTCATAAAAACGAGCCAAAAGATTCAATAGGGTCGTTTTGCCCGATCCGGTCGCTCCAACAATGGCGATATGGGTTCCCATCGGAGCTTTGAAGGAAATATGCTCCAAAACCGGAAGCCCCGAAGACCCCGGATAGGCAAACGTGACGTCACGAAATTCAACGCTACCATCCTCCGGCGCATTTTTTTCCTCGCCGTCCCGAATGGCCGGTTCCGTCTCCAACACTTCCAAGACACGATGGGCGGAAATCACGGCGCGCGAAAAGTGCATCGTCATAAAGCTCAGATGGATGAGCGACATCATCACCTGACTGACCCAGTTGACAATGGCTGCAATCTCGCCTGCCTTCACAAGGCCCGAATTTGCTTCGTAGGCGGCAACAATCAGAATCACGACAACCGTCAAGTGCTGAATGAGACTAAGTGCCGGACCAAGGGTAGAATGCAGATACCCGGACTTCAAATCCGTATCCGACAATGCACGATTGAGGACTTCGAAGCGGCTTGCTTCCCCCTTCTCCGTATCAAAAGCCTTGACGACACGAATGCCAATCAGCGTTTCCTGCATTTTCGCGTTTAGCGAATCGCTCTGCTCAAGACGCTTCTGAAACAACGGTATCAGTTTGCGCATCCAACAGACAACGGCAAAAATCAGCAGAGGCGCGGAAAGAAGAAGCGGTAAGGCCAAATGCCAGTCGGTGCGGATAACGAAAACAATCGAACCGAAAAGCAAAAACGGCGATCGCAACAGCATGCGTGTCAGGCTGATAACCAAAAACTGCAAGGTGCCGATATCGCTCGTCAAACGAACCGTCAGCGATCCCGCCGTAAACCGATCGGTCTGTTCAAAGGCCAACTGCTGAATCCGGAAAAACAATGCTTTTCGAACATCGTTTCCAAAACCCATTGCTGCTTTCGACGAGAAATAGGTACACAGACATCCACCGCACGCCCCCAACAGCGCATAGCAAAACATCTGCAAGCCCGTGCGAAAGACAAGCGCTTGGTCGCTTGCCATGACACCGTCATCGACAATCCGCTTCATCAAGGCCGGTTGCAGGAGGTCCATGTACGCCTCGAGAAACATGGCAAACGGGGCCAGCAAAACCCAGTGCCAATACGGCTTCAGATAGCGAATAAGCGATAATAGGGAAAATGGTTGTTTCTCCATGAACCGGAAACCAGACAACGGCTTTGAAAACAATCGCCGTCAAATCAATACGAGCCGCGGCAGAAAAGAACCGTATAAAATGTTCGTAGAATAATGTGGCAGTCTAGCCAGAAGGTGCGATTGTGCGCATACCAAATGTCCAACACGGCCATGATGTCAAACCCTATGTCACTCCGCCCGCATGTCTGCCAAATGCAGGTCAATCCGGGTGCGACAAGCTGACGCTTGATCTGCCATTTCTCCAGATACGGATCCAAATCGCGGCAAGGAAGCGGACGCGGACCGACAAAGCGCATTTCTCCCCGAAAAATATTGATCAGCTGGGGAAGCTCGTCTAGACTCGTCGTACGCAACAAACGACCAACCTTCGTGACGCGCGGATCGTCTTTCATTTTGAAAAGTGCGCCATCTGTCTCGTTTTTGCAACGCAACGATTCCAGCTTCGACTCGGCGTCGTTGCACATCGTCCGGAACTTGCACATACGGAATCGTTTGCAGTCCTTCCCGTATCGTTCCTGGAAAAAGAAAACCGGTCCTTTGGAATCCAACTTGATTAGAATGGCGACCAAAAGAAACAGCGGCGAGAGAACGAGTAAAGCGACTGCAGCCCCAATCCGTTCCAAAACTGCTCGAATCCTCGATTCGGCAACCCCGAAAACCAATGGATTGAAGTGTAGGAGAGCCTTCCCTTTGATGAAATCGTTGTAGGAAAACGGATTGACAATGTTGAAATATGCCGGCATCGGCAACAGAACCCCGATATGATGCGCGGCGGCAACATTGATGATCTCGGTTGATAGAGCCTCATTCGGCTTCATCAGAAAAACGATGAAGGAAGCTTTTTCTTGCTGCAAAATCGGCGGAAGTTTTTCCCGGATTTCTTCCGGAGAAGAAAAACCTTCCAGATGCCGCACAATCGTGTAGTTTGAAAGCCGGAATTCTTTCGATTTCTTCAAAATCTTTTGGGCGGCTGCATCATTGCCGACTAAGACGGATCGGAATAACAACCGGCCGGTTTTCTTCCGGATATCCATTAGAACCTTATTTAGGGAACTGCGGATAATACACGAAATCGTCGGGTTCAAGAAAAAGAAAATGACATAGAAGCTACGCATGTGCCAATAGTTCTTGTCAAACCACAGCCACAGAACAAGCAACAGAAAGATAAAGATGTTTGACACGAAGTAAAGCCACAACAAAGGTCTTTTTTGCAAATGGAAAACATCGTACAACCCATTATAGGCATTGACTAAGAGTAGCGACAAACACAACGCACCGAGAAAGAGCAAATAATCGCCGCTGAAATAATCGACGAACTTTTCCGGAATCGGAGAAAAGAAAGAGGGGAAAAGAACCGGAAAAGCCTTCAGTCGCAAAAACAGAGTGATAAAATAGGTGAGAAAGACGCTGACTCCATCGGCAAGAATACGCAAAGCGGTAACAGACACGACCTCTTTGGAGGCAATAAACGGAGGAACCTTGGAAAATGGAATCCCGATTAGCGACTCGAATAAAGAAGGACACTTGAATGCTTTCGGCTTCGCTGACATTTCGTTTCTCAGATCACACATGACAAATTTCCTTCAATGCAAGTAGCAATTTTGAAACAGCCTCCGATTCCGGAAAGGTCTCGATCCGAACGCCTTGTTTATACAGAAAGAACGAGTCCTTCCCGCCGACAAGCGCTAAATCGGCGTCTCGAGCCTCTCCCGGACCATTTACTACACATCCCATGACGGCAATGTGCGGACGCTTGGCTTCCGGATGCTGACGATAAAACAGCTCCAAAGCATCCTCGACCCGTTGAGCCGTTCCAATCAGATCGCATTGCGTACGACCGCAGGTCGGGCAGGATGTAACGTTGGGTCCGGCTTGTCGCAGTCCTAACGCCCGTAGAAGCGCTTGACCGACACGGACTTCCTCAAGCGGCGTATCCGTCAGAGAAACGCGAATCGTATCGCCGATTCCCTCAGAAAGGAGAATGCCCATGGCCGCCGAAGAGGCAACCGTTCCGTTTAATCGCGTCCCGGCCTCGGTCAGTCCCAAATGAAGCGGATAATCCGTCCGCTCTGAAAGAAGACGATAGGCCGCCAATGTCCGCCCGACATCGGAAGCCTTGACGGAAATCTTGATTTGATCGAATCCGACTTCTTCCAGACGAGAAACTTCTTGCAAAGCACTTTCGACAAGCGCTTCCGGCGTCGCACCGCCAAATCGGGCCAAAAGCTCTTTGTCGAGAGAGCCGGCATTTACGCCGATTCGAATCGGAACGCCTCTTGCCTTGGCTGCCTCCGCAACCATGCGAACGCGATCGGCTCCTCCAATATTCCCGGGATTGATGCGCAAGCCGTCAACCCCTGCCTCAAGCGACGCCAATGCCAAACGATAGTCAAAGTGAATGTCCGCAACAAGAACATGCGAACCGACACGTTTCTTGACCTCGCCCAAAGCTTGGGCCGCGACTTGATCCAGGACGGCAAACCGGACAATGTCCGCACCCGCTTCAAAACAGGCAAGCGCCATTTTCGAACTGGCTTCTACGTCCCGAGTGTCCGTATTTGCCATCGTTTGCAACGAAACCGGAGCGTCTCCTCCGATTTGAAGCGTCCCTAACCGAATCTTTTTTGTCGGACGTCGCCTGCAAACGGCCGGCCACTGTGATCGAACGGAATTCATGGCGATTGATCAGGAAGAAAAACAGATGAGAACTTAGCGACGGACCAGCAACGATAAATTCCAAAAATCTTGAAACGTCAGGTATAGGAACAACCCGATAATGGCAAATGCAAAAACATTGACCAAAAACGTGACAATGCATTTCGGAATTTCACGACGGAAAATGCCCCGCCACAACGCAAAAACAATGTGCCCGCCGTCAAGAACCGGAAGCGGCAACAAGTTCAAAATCGCAAGGTTCACATTGACATATCGAACGAAGGCCAATGCTCCCGCCAAACCGGAAAACAGCGTCCACCACATCGAAGTCAGAATCATAACGGGACCGCCAAGCGACTTTCTAATGCGCCCGGCCTCTCCTTTGTGACGACTGCCCGGACTCACCAACGGCTTGAGAATACGACCAATGGCACGCATGTCCCCCAGAATCTGGTCGATCGGATTGCGATACATTGCCCACTGCGGCACACTGACGCTCTGCGGATACAACGCCACGCCAAGCATCGGCCGTGGCTCTTGCTCGCCATCCGGAATCATAAGCTTCGGTGCCACCGTCAGACGCCCCGTTTCTTTTTCCCGCTGATACTCGATATCCAGCGGCTGCTCTCCGCTTTGACGAACGAGTTGCTGGAAAAAAGGTACCGATACAATTCGCTTTCCATTCACGGACCGGATGATGTCGCCTTTCAGCAAGCCGACTTCTTCAGCGGCTGAACCGGGACTGACATCCGTCAAAACGCAACTGACGGCCTCTACGGCTCCCGATATGACGAAAAAGCCGGTTTCATTCTTCGTGAGCGGAGCCGTTATGTGCGCCGTGACATGATCGAAAATGTTCGAAACGCTCAACTCAATTTGACTTGACTCGGCGCAAAGATGGCTTTCAATCCGATATTCGCTCCAATTCTTTACCGGCTGGTCGGCAACCGTCAAAATACAGTCGCCCGGACGCAATCCCGATTTCTCGGCATCGGACGCTTCCTCGACGATTCCGACAACCGCTCCGTCAAAATCAAGCGATTCCGGGACAACCGGAGGCAACCCCCGGATAATGAGCGCCAATATAAGCGCAAAAACCAAATTGAAAAAAGGACCGGCAAAGGCGCAAATAGCCCGTTTCCACCAGACGGCTTGCCGACACTCCCCTTCCCCGCCTCCTTGCAAATGCTCCATTCCTGCCGGATCCAACTGCGGAAGCGATACGTATCCGCCAAATGGTATGGCACTAATCCGATACTCGGTCTCCCCGATCTTCTTTTTCCAAAGGGCAGGACCAAAGCCCAGCGAAAAGACATCCGCACGCATTCCCAACAATCGTGCCGCAAGAAAATGCCCGCCTTCGTGAACCATAATGATGATGCCGAAGAAGAGCAAAACCACAATGCCAGCCCCTACCCAAATAAGCAGTTGCGGAATAAACGCCAACAGGGAGGAAAGACTCGCAAGAAAGGGAGTAAGCGCAGGACTTGTCATGAATGGGAAAACAATAGAAAAAATGTGCCGACATTTTACCAAATGTCAGCCATTTTGCAACTCATTGCACGAATCCACCGACGTTCATATTTGAAATATAAAAGAGCAAATGAATGAATTGCATTCTGTGTGAAAAGACCTCGAAATAGCGCCTGACGCCGACGTCGGTCAACCATCCGCCTCCCCGTCCGATTTCTTTGGGCAGCGTCTCCTTCGTCATAACACGACGCCCCATCGAACCATTCACCTGTGGAAGCGTTTCCGCAATTATGCTAGAGTGGATAGAGCGATGCTTCCCATCTACCCTTTTTGTACCATGACTGGCAAACTCATCACTTTTGAAGGCCCCGAAGGCGGCGGAAAATCGACACAGGCGCGACTCCTCACAGAATATCTGCGTAGCAAAGGCATCCGGGTTTTGACAACGCGCGAACCGGGCGGAACCCCAACCGGAGAAATCATCCGGGATCTTTTGCAAAACGACCTCTCGAAAGAGCCTCTTTGCGATGCAACGGAAGCCCTCCTCTTCTGCGCCTCTCGCGCACAACTTTGCAGTCATGTTCTGGCACCGGCGCTCGAACGCGGCGATTGGATCGTTCTCGACCGCTTTACCGACTCCACGCTTGCCTATCAAGGTTACGGGCGCGGTTTCGACGTGGAACGGCTTCGCGTTCTCAACGCTTTTGCGACGGGGCCCGTTACTCCCGTCCTCACCTTCCTGCTCGATATTCCCGTTCAAAAAGGCCTTGAACGAGCCATTGCACGATCCGGAAACAAGGATCGTATCGAAAGTGCACCCGTCGACTTCCACCAACGGCTTCGAGACGGCTACCTTGAAATGGCCCGCAAAGAACCCGGACGCTTTGCGATCGTGAATGCGACTCAGCCGATCGAATGCGTCTCTGCCGAAATTCGGCGCATTCTCCATACCCGGCTTGATATTCCCGGTGTCGTTGCTTCCGTCTGAAACTTCTCTTCATTTCCATTGTCATGCATACGGTTTCATTCGTCTTTGCGACACTTTTTCCCATCTACGCCATGCTGATTCTCGGAGTTGTGCTCCGTCGTTCGGAATTCATGTCCGAAGAAGTGGCGAAAGGTCTGAATAAACTGATTTTTTGGGTGGCGCTTCCCTGTATGATCGTTCGCTCGATCTCTACCGCAAACGTTACGGGTGATTGGCTTCCCATTACAATGGTATTGGTGCTCTCCACATTGCTCATCGCAATCATTGCTTGGGTCGTTGCCCCCTATCTTGGCATTTCTTCTTTTTCCCGGCCATCCTTTTGCCAGTCCGTCTTTCGCAGCAATAACGCATATGTCGGCATTCCCGTCATGTGTCTCGCCTTCACAGGTAGGCCGGATTTTGATCAACTCGCTGCACTGGCCGCCATCACCCTCGCACCTTGCCTGATCACCTACAACGTAATGGCGGTCATCCTGCTTACGCCGAAAGATCGTTCCGCGCCTCTTGGCAAACGCCTTCTCAAGGTCGTAAAGGGCGTCTTCAAAAATCCGCTCATCTTGGCTTGTCTCATCGGCCTGGCTCTTCTTCTCTTGCGGAAAAGCTTCGATATCACCCTCTTCGGTCCCGCCTCGAAAACGATCGATTTGCTGGGTAAAATGGCAACCCCGGGATCGCTTATCGCCCTCGGCTCCTCCCTTTCTGTCGCAAAGTTCAAAGCCGCATTCCGGTCCGGACACTGGGCCGCATTTCTGAAACTGGTCGTTTGCCCGCTGGGCGGTCTTCTATTGTCGTCCTTGTTCGGACTCTCCCCTCTATCCCGATTCATCGTCCTCGGTTTTCTTGCCTGTCCATGCGCCGTTGCCTCCTTTGTGATGGCGCAAGCCATGAAAGGAGACGCAGAGCTTTCGGGTGCGGCTGTAGCTCTTTCGACAGTCTACTCGGCTATTTCCCTTTCGTTTTTGCTCGCAACGGCGATGCCCCCGTTGCCCTAGCAGACGCCCGCCGGCACGCCGCCGGCAAAAAATGATTTTGCCTATCTGAAAATGCCCGGTATCATCCCCAGTCGAGTCACAATCGACGTTAACCTCTCCACGTTATCCGCTAATTTTCGCAAAATCCGCGAGGCTGTTCCCCCTCTCGGCGTCATCGCCGTTCTCAAAGCAAATGCATACGGTCTCGGTCTCCCCGAAATCGCTTCCCACCTCGGTTCGGAAGGCGCCGCGGCAATTGCAACGGCTGAGCTTTCGGAGGCAATCGTTGCGCAACAGGCAACAAGCGGAACGATTCCCATTCTCATTCTCGGATCTCTCCTTCCCTACGAAATCGAGCCCGCGATCAACGCCGGATTCCGCATTCCAATTGCCGGATTGGCAGAGGCGGAAGCCGTTTCTGCAACGGCCGTCCGTCTCGGTAAACCCGCTATCTGCCACTATGCGATCGATACGGGCATGAGCCGCGTCGGATTCCATCCCGAGGAGGCGGGTGCCCTCCTGCCACGAATCGCCTCCCTTCCCAATCTCGTGTCGGAAGGCATCTACTCGCATTTTCCAACGGCAAATATTCCCAATGACGCCCCAACCGCTACGCAGGTCGGTGAATTCAAAAAACTGCTCGCTTCTCTTTCGGGCAAGGGTCTTCGTTTCCCGATGATCCATATCGCCAACAGCGATGGCATCAACAATGTTCCGGAGTCCTACGCACGTCCTTTCACACATGTCCGTACCGGTATCAACCTCTTCGGTTCGTTCGACCCGCTCGGCAATCGGCGTCTTCACGTAAAGCCGATCTTTACCATTCGGGCTTATTTGGCTCAGGTACGACACGTCCGGGCCGGCGACTCCATCGGCTACGGACGAACCTTCATCTGTCCGCGCGATCTGCTGGTCGGAACCGTCGCCGCCGGCTATGCCGATGGACTCCCCCTCGCTCTCTCGAACCGCGGTACGCTCCTTTTGCGCGGAAAACACTGCCCCGTCATCGGTCGGATCTGCATGGACTACACCACCATCTCGCTCGATCAAGTGCCGGATGCCCGACCAGGCGAGGAAATCGTCTGTCTCGGACAACAGCTAAACGAATCGATTCAAATGGATTCATGGACAAATCTCAAGGGAACACATCCCTATGAAATCCTCTGCGCCATCGGTTCCCGTGTCCGCAGAAACTACATTGTCTAAACGCTTGCCTGCCCATGCTCTATCTCGTCGCAACCCCCATCGGAAATTTAGGCGATCTCTCGCCCCGTGCTCTGGAAGTTCTTCGCTCCGTACCCGTCATCGCCTGCGAAGACACTCGCCATACGTGGCAACTTCTGTCCCACTTCGAAATTCCGCGCCCGGAACGGATGATTTCCTATCGCGAAGGCAATGAAGAGTTCGCCGGCGAACAAATCCTCAAAGAACTGCGCGCCGGTCGCGATGTTGCGCTTTGCTCCGATGCCGGTTATCCCGGCATTAGCGACCCCGGTTTCCGCCTCGTCCGTACCATCGCCGGCGAGAACCTCCCCGTAACGTGCCTGCCTGGCGCATCCGCCGTCTTGTCCGCACTCGTTCTTTCCGGTCTTCCGACCTCCTCTTGGACCTTTCTCGGCTTTCCTCCGCGCAAACCCGGTGCCCTTCACCGCTTCTTTGCCGATGAACGCCTCTCTCCGCACACGCTGGTGCTCTACGAATCGCCCTATCGCGTTTGCAAGACACTCGCCGCTGCCGCCGAGGCGCTCGGAGGAACTCGCCCCGCAGCCGTCTGCGCAGAACTTACGAAACTCCACGAACGAGTCGATCGCGGAACACTCGCCGATCTTTCCCAAAAGTACCCTTCTCCGGATATCAAGGGAGAGTATGTCATCGTCATAGCCGGTTGCCCTCGCGAAGAACGCAAACGCGCCGTCGACGAATCCGAACCATAAGAGTCTGATTCGATTCTGCAAAATACTCCACCCGGACACGCATTCCTATGCCCATCCGAAACGGAAAAGAGGCGTGCGGATTCAAACGTCGGGTTCGCTCCGCACTCTGAAGAAACAGGAACATGGACGAAAGCGGTAACACGACAAAGGAAACGCCGCCGCCGGCTCGATCGTAGGCGACCTTTGCGCAGGTGACATTTGCTTTGTCCGGAAAAAAAGGGGACCGTCACACTCCGGCAACGCGGCATTTCCTTTGCTTCGTTAACGCATGCAAATGCGACTTGAGTTTTATGGCGGAAGCCGCTATACTTCTTGCATACGAGGAGGGTGAAGAGCCCGGGCTCGCGTTTCTTTTTTCATCCATACATAAAAGGAGTTCAAAATGCCCCATAAGATTAATGAAGCTGTCTGCGTCGGTTGCGGCGCTTGCATGTCTTCTTGTCCGGTCGAAGCCATCACTCAGGATGGCGACAAGTGCAAGGTCAACGAATCCGCTTGTGTCGATTGCGGCGCTTGCGAGTCCGCTTGCCCCACCGGTGCTATCACGGCATAAGGGGTATCTCCCCTCAAAAAGCAAAACTTGCCCGCTTCTTCGGGGAGCGACTTTTGCTTGTATATCGTGGTTTGTCTAGACAAGCCACGATTTTTTTATCCCCATCTTCCCCTATCCTCCAATGGGATGCGAGCTGTTCGTTCTTTCTCTACATCCCGTCTTTGACAATACGCTGCCGTACGCTCGGCGAAAGACACGGAGCTTGACCGCCCGTAAAGTCAAACGCTATTTGTAAATGTCCGCAATCTCCAAGACGAGCGCGTCCGCCCTCAACCCTTGGTGTCTCAATGGTTCCCAAAATAAGCGAGTCTATCGTTCGCTTTTCTTCAGTTCCGTTATTTTGTGGGTGAGCCTTCGCTTCTCATGCCCCATGGCATTCGGATCCGTCATCGCCGATTCTTTGCACACGCGAACGAGATCCTCCGCGAAATCTTTTCGATCGGGATTCTTGGGAACGGCTTCTTCATGGAGCGAATCTACGCGGACGGCGTCTTTCCCGGCACATCCCCGTAGAGGAGGTAATGCGCAAGCCGAAAAATATCGCCGTTTGAGATATTTCAAAACCGAAAAAGATGGTGGAGGCGGGGGGATTCGAACCCCCGTCCGAAACGGAGCCACCACAGTATCTACGTGCGTAGTCTCTGTTTACGTCTCGCTTTTCTTGCTGTCCAGAGACAAACTACAAAAAAAGCCAGTAACCTGTTGATGCCGCATACGACCCGGGTACCCGATCATATGCCGGCCTGCTAAAGGACGCATCCCCGCTCAGCAGACATCGGCGGTTCTGCGTGGTTGCTGTAAAGCGTTCTATGTG
The DNA here is from genome assembly GCA_016295275.1 of Kiritimatiellia bacterium. Taxonomy (GTDB): domain Bacteria; phylum Verrucomicrobiota; class Kiritimatiellia; order RFP12; family UBA3636; genus JAEDLN01. The sequence continues at coordinate 7,009 of JAEDLN010000002.1, read as the reverse complement.
AGAACTAAGCAGCCAGAGCCATTTCAGTGTTGGCGTTTAATGTTTCGGGGGATGTTTGACGAGACCACCCTCGATTCTCGGCACGCAACTGAGGCCTCAACCGTCACGTCGAAAACCTGTCGCCCCCACAAATGAAAGAGAAATCATTCGTGTGATTCGGGAAGTATACCAAAAACAACTCTGGATTCAAGCAAAAATCATCAACACCCTACGGTCGGAAAACTACGCTGCAACTTTCGCGAGACGACACCCGGCATCATCGGCTTGCCTTTTTCACCGGTTTTTGCGACAATTGAAACCGTTTCCATTTATTTGGATTGCGTTTGTTACGATAACTTGCACTCCCTTTATCGATATGGCCTCTACTATGCCCCCCAAAAAGGATTTACAGAATCTTCAACATGCCCAAGATGTTCCGGAAGAACTCGAAAGCTTGAAGGAATGGTGGAATGCAAATGGCAACATTGTTACCATTGTGCTGATTGTTATTCTCCTTTGCGTCTTGGGGATTCGCCAGTTTAAAACCATGCGAGCAAACCGGATCGAAAAAATTTCGACCGCGTACTTGGTTTCCTCCGATGCCGCCGGATTCGAAACGATTATTCAGGAGAACAAGTCCGATGACGTTGTGGCAATGGCACGCCTCAGACTCGCCTCGCTCTATTACTTCGATGGCAAAATCGGTTTGGCCGCCGATGTCTATCAGGATTTCCTAAATACCCATGTCAAACATCCCATGATGGATGTCGCCCTCGATGGTCTCGCCCACTGCATGGAAGCACAGGGGAAAATCGATGAGGCAATCGCCGGATATAGCCGTCTGTCCTCCGATTATCCGCAATCCTTTCTTCTTGCCGATGCCATCATCGGTAGAGCTCGTTGCCTTTTCCTGAAAGGAACCGAAGATTCGAAACGAGAAGGAAAATCCATTCTGGATCTCTTCCTTACGGAAAATGCCCGTTCGGATTGGGCGGAATTCGCCGACGAAACGCTTCGCGCAAAGGATCGCCTCAAGGTCGTTACGCCGAAAGAACAACTCACGGATATTGAAAAAATCCTTCGTGACGCTCAAACGGAGGCGACCGAAGATGCCGCTGCCGTAAATGCCGCCGATACGACGACACCTGAAACAACAGCCGGTGAAAACGCCTCCGCCGAAATCGTTGCCGCCACGGCAGAGAACACCGCTCCGGCGCCCGTTGCCGCTCCCACTTCCGAAGTCGAGTCGGCAAAATAAGCGGCTTTGCCCCCTGGATTGCGGTGAATTCTCTTCTGCGGAGGATTCACCGTTCCTTTTTTCCCCTGATCGAAGGTCCCTATTCCGAACGCATTGCTATGTCCAGATTTATTGCCGATACATGGTTTGCCGTTATCGCAGTCTTGGCGGACGTGGCGACGGCTTTTTGCTCCATCTATCTGGCAGTCTATATCCGATTCCGGACCGGATGGTTCGAAATCCCGTTCGGAGTTCCCGAATCCCCGTACGACGGGTACTGGAAACTGGCATCCATCGCCGCGCTCCTGACCTATGGCATTCTCCGTAGTTTGCGCCTCTACCGACGCCCGCAACGCGGCAGTTTTCATGGTCATATCCCCCGCCTCGTTCGCGGCGTCATGTTGGTTACGTTCGGCCTTCTGATCATCCTTTCCGTATGGCGCAACTATACGAACCTCTCCTCCGGCGTTGTCGTCATCTATTTCTTCGTTTTTTCCGTAACGCTGCTTCTTGAACGGGGAATCCTCTTCCGGCTCGAAATCATCGCATCCCGAAAGGCGCTTCCCGAGAATTGCGTTCTGATGATCGGAACCGATGCAACCGCGGCCCGTCTTGCTCGCTGCTTCGCGAAAGACTCGCGTCTGCGTGTCCGTGTTTCCGGATTCCTTCGTTCAACCCCAAACGAAAAGCCGGACGAAACGATTTCTCCCGATTCCATTCTCGGCGATGCCAAAGATTTCTCCAAAATCCGGGAAAACACCCCGAATGTCGTTCAAGTCATCGTGACCAATACGCCGGATGACTCTCAGCTGCTCTACCAGATCGCCACGGAATGCGAACAGCATTTCATCCGCTTCAATGCCGTCCCGACGTTGTTTCATATCCTGACGGCAAATGTCGAGGTGGAAACAATCGACGACATACCATTGCTCGGACTTCGTATTTCCCCGTTGGATAAACTCGGCAACCGGATCGTCAAACGCATCGAAGACATCTGCGGCGCGCTGATCGGTTTACTGGTTTCGGCTCCCATCTTGCTCGTCCTCGCAATCTTGATTCGCCGGGAGTCGCCCGGTCCCATCTTCTACGGACAAGTCCGCACTGGCTACGGCAACAAGCCTTTTACAATCTGGAAACTCCGCTCAATGCGGCAAAATGCAGAGTCCGATTCAGGTGCTGTTTTTGCCGCCGAAAACGACCCCCGTAGGACCAAAATCGGGGCCTTTATGCGCGAACACAACCTGGACGAACTTCCGCAATTCTGGAACGTCTTGAAAGGCGATATGTCGCTCGTCGGTCCGCGCCCGGAACGCCCTGAATTCGTCTGTCAATTCTCCGCAGATATCAATCACTATATGCGACGCCACAATTGCCTTCCGGGTATTACCGGATGGGCGCAAGTCCATGGATTGCGCGGCAACACTTCGATTTCCGACCGCCTCCACGCCGATTTGTGGTACATGGAAAATTGGTCGCTTTCGCTCGATTTCAAAATTCTTCTGCGTACGCTTTTTGCCGTTAAAAACGCATATTGATTCCCTCTTTTCTTTTCCCTATCTTTTCAACGACTATGGATGCCAGTCAGCTTCATTCCCCGCTCGGATTCACGACAAATACGATTTTTTGGGCCGCATTCTGGTCCTGGTGCTCTGCCCAATGCATCAAGATGGTGATCTCCTTTCGAAAAACCCGCAAAATCGATTTTCGGTACTTGGGTTCCACAGGCGGCATGCCAAGCGCCCATTCCGCAACGGTCGCCGGATTGGCAACCTCGACGGGAATGCTGCAGGGATTCGATTCCGCCCTGTTCGCTCTTTCTTGTGTTTTTGCGATTATCACCATGTTCGATGCTTCCACCGTGCGCTATCAGGCCGGTCGTCAGGCTGCTGTCCTGAATCAGATAACCGCACAATTGAATGACACGGGAAAACCGCAGGTTCCGCAGTCGATGCTGAAAGAACTCCTGGGGCATACGAAAATCCAGGTCTTCGCCGGTATGTTCTGGGGAATCTTTTTTGCGGCCGTCTATACGTTCGTTTCCGTCTTCTTGAACACTCCCGTAGCCGAATAGCCCGCTTTCTCTTTCATTCACCGCTTTTACCTCTACCAAGCAATGGATTGCGTCTTTTGCAAAATCATCGCCAACGAAATTCCGTCCGTCAAGGTTTACGAGGACGATCATATTCTCGCGTTTCTCGATATCAATCCTATTGAAAAAGGACATGTGCTGCTCATTCCCAAAAAACACTGGGAATCCCTCGCCGCCGTTCCCGTCGCCGATTCTGCAGATGTCGCCGTCTTGGAAGAGCTGACGTACATGTCCCACGTTGTCAGCAAGGCCGTCACCCGCACTTTCGCCAATGGCGCCAACCTTTTGCAGGCTACCGGAAAATGCGCAGGGCAGACTGTGTTCCATCTCCACTTCCATGTCATTCCGCGCTACGACGACGGCTCTACGCCTCCTTCGTTCGAGTCCGGCCACGGTGCCTACTCTTCAAACGAAGAACGCGATGCCTACGCCGAGAAACTCCGCAAGGAAATCTCCAAGGTCCTCTCGGAGGAGGCAATCATCTGACATCCTTCTCTTTGAACGCCCTTTTCACCGCTACACCGATTCCGTCGCTAAACCATTTCCCAATCGGAAAAGGGGTATCCGCAGCGCGGTTGCATCGGCTGGCGAAAGCAGAGGCTTTTTGGTACGCTTGACCATATGAATTCACTTGATATTGCTAAACAAGTCTTTGCGACTGAAATGGAAGGTCTGCAGGCTGTCTGTGAGGGTCTCGATGACCATTTCGAACAGGCAATCGACCTTTTGCGCGAAACACTTCGCAAAGGAGGAAAAATTGTCGTTACCGGAGTAGGCAAAAACCTTCATATCGCCGAAAAACTGTCCGCAACGCTCGCGTCCACCGGATCGACTTCCGTTGTTTTGAATCCGTCGCAAGCCATCCATGGCGACCTCGGCATACTGTCGGATCGCGACTGTCTGATTGCACTGAGCTATTCAGGCGAATCGGAGGAAATCAAAAATCTCATTCCCGCCGTTCGTCGGCTCGGTGTTCCGATTTTGGCAATCACGGGTCGATCCGATTCTACGCTTGCCCGTCTTTCGCAATGCCTCCTTCCCTGCGCCGTCCCTCGGGAAGCGTGCCCCTTCGGAATCGCCCCGACCGCATCGACGACCGCAACACTGGCTCTCGGCGATGCGTTGGCCATGACGCTCTTGCGGACGTCCGGATTCCGGCGCGAAGATTTTGCCAAACTGCACCCCGGTGGTGCGATTGGGCGCACACTCTTGCTGCATGCTTCCGATATCATGCGCACCGGCGCGAAATTGGCCGTTGTATCGGAAAATACCCTCGTCAGCGAAGCCGTTGTGGCAATGACATCTGCCCGTGGCGGCGCCGCTTTTATTACGGATGCAAATGAGATGTTGCTCGGAATTTTTACGGACGGAGATTTCCGCCGCGCAATCGCCGCAAATACGGCAGACGTTCTCAACCGGAAGGTGTCCGATTTCATGACGCGCAAACCGGTGAATGTACGCCCCGATTCGCTTGCCGTCGATGTGCTCCGTTTGATCGAAACCCGTGCCATCGATGATGTACCGGTCGTGGATGCCAATGGTAAATTGGTGGGCGCAATTGATATTCAGGATCTCCCGAAATTCAAGGTCATGTAGTCAGAATGGCATTTCTGCGCCATTCCCCATCGCTTGATTCACTCTTTTCTTTTTTTTATTTCTCTTTCGCTATGGCATTTGCTCCACTCCCTAAGATATTGGAAGCCCTCCGCTCCGGAAAATGCGTCGTTATCGTCGATGACGAAGATCGTGAAAATGAAGGTGATGTAATCTGCGCCGCCGAACACGCCACACTGGAAAACGTCAACTTCATGGCCAGTCACGCCCGCGGCTTGATCTGCATGCCAATGTCACACGAACTGACAGTCAAACTCGGTCTTCCGCAAATGGTTGAACAAAATACGGAAAAACTGCAGACCGCTTTTACCGTTTCTATCGATCATGTGACGACCACAACCGGCATTTCCGCTTACGAACGCTCGCTCACCGCTCTCAAGGCGGTCGACGACAATGCCAAACCGGATGACTTTCGCCGCCCGGGGCACATGTTCCCGCTCGAGGCCCGCGAAGGTGGCGTTCTTCGCCGCGCCGGACATACCGAGGCTACCGTCGATCTTATGAAACTCGCCGGACTCAAACCCTGCGGTCTTTGCTGCGAAATCATGCGCGACGACGGAACAATGGCGCGCTTGCCGGATATTGAACAATTCGCCGAAAAACATGGCTTGCTCTTAGGAACGGTGGCGCAAATCATCGCAGAGCGCTCCAAAACCGAATCGCTCGTCCAAAAGGTCGAGGAAGTCGATATGCCAACCCACCATGGCCATTTTCGCTTGACCATGTACAAATCGTTGACAGACGGCCTTGAACATCTCGTTCTCCACATGGGAGACTTGAGCGGTACGCCGCCCTTGGTGCGCGTCCATTCCGAATGCTTCACCGGTGATGTGCTCGGTTCTTGCCGCTGCGATTGCGGAGAACAACTGCACCGCGCAATGCAAATGATCGCCGAAGAGGGACGCGGACTTGTCCTCTACATGCGCCAAGAGGGCCGTGGCATCGGTCTGCAAAACAAGCTTCATGCCTACCGTCTGCAGGAAAAAGGTCTTGATACGGTCGAAGCAAATGAAAAACTCGGTTTCGCTCCCGACCTGCGTGATTACGGCATCGGAGCCCTTATTCTCCGGGATATGGGTCTCTCTAAAATCCGCCTTCTTACCAACAATCCGCAAAAGATTTCCGGTCTGGAAGGATACGGTCTGGAAATCGTCGAACGTGTTCCGATTGTTGCGGCACCCAATCAATACGATGCCCGCTATCTGGAAACGAAGAAAACAAAAATGGGACAACTTCTCTAGCCCGGTTTCTGTCCTACCTGAAAAACAAGGCTCTTTGCACGATATCGTGTCATGGAAGAACAACGCCATTTTTCAGGTTGAAGTCTCAAGCAAACTCTGCTATCATTCACCCCGTTTTCGCGCCTGTCGCCCAATTGGATAGAGCGTCAGCCTCCGGAGCTGAAGGTTGTGGGTTCGAACCCCGCCAGGCGCACCAGCAACTCCGATAGATAGTCGCCCTTAGGCGATTTGCGAAACAATGCGGAGGTGACACATGCCCGCCACTGGCGGGCTTTTGCGTTTATACCCCCTCCCGTCGAAAAACGTCTCTATACCTTCACCCGCCCTTTTCGCCCCCTTTTTCCCCCCGAAAAGGCGTCTCTGTCTCTGAAATGAAGGTAGCCTACCTCCACTGCCAACCTTCACGCAAAACGCAATGCCTGAGAGGATTTTCGAGAAATCGATTCTTTGGGAAACCGCCGATTTTGCAGAGACGGCATTAGGCTGACCTGATGGACCGGGCGACCGGCATCCTCGGAAAACTCAAGCGCCTCGTCGGCGTAGCGAAACCGAAGGAGAAGCTGGCGAAGGAGGAGAAGGAACTGGGCTTCTCCGGCTGAACCAGGTCTTTGTCCATCAAATGAAAAGCCGTCTCGCAAAATCGGGGCGGCCTTTCTTTGGTACGGGAGGATGGGGACTTTACTTTCCTACGACCGTAACTTCGGCATTATCGGGAATACAGGTGTCGTCAAGGTCCAGCGAAGGATTCTCGACTCTCACGCTTTTCAAGGATTGGCACCAAGAGAAAGCTTCCGTGCCGATGCTCGTAACGCTATCTGGAATTGTGATGCTTTTCAAGTATTTGCAACC
>JAEDLN010000014.1 GCA_016295275.1 Kiritimatiellia bacterium | reverse complement strand
CACACGCTGAGAGTTTTGCATGCCGCAGCTCTGTCCGCGGCACGGTGCGCGGCAGGGCCGCGCACCCGGCGCGATACTTGGCCACTGGGCCTTCCGGCTCGCGCCGCCATTACCAACGCGAATTATGCGCCGCTATTACGCCCGCGTGGTACGCACACGCATATTACCCGGGCGACGCGATGGTCGGCCGCCGGGACTCCCAGCTCGCGCCCTCCCGCCATTACACCCGCGCGGGTCGCGCACCCGACCCCAAACAATCTTTGTGCTTCTATACATCCCGTCCCTTCGCTCTTTGTGCCCCTTTGTGTTAAAAATTCGCGCCCTACCGCCATTACACCCGCGAATAGCATCCCGCACCCCACCTCGCGCGCCCGCACGCCCCGTGGCGGCTCGCCACCCGCCTTAATCCATGCAAATCGTTTGCTACAAAGAAGCCTTGAACTGGAGGAGCTTATCGAAAATCTTCGAAATATGGCACTTCTCAGACCATACCGCCGAAATGCGACCGGCATCTCGAACGCCATTTTCCCAATCGGCCGCCTCTTCCTGCAATGCGGCGCAACACGATGTTGCAGTCCTATGTTTTGCGATTCGTCCGGAATGCAACATCTGCAAGGAATTCCATTGAATCAAAGGAGGAGCGACAACGAGGGAGCACCCGCAACAAAGCGCTTCGTATGCAACCGTTGGTCCCCCTTCCGAACCGGACGGAACGAACAAAATCTCCGATTCCGCATAATAGGGAACAAGCTTCGTTGAATCCATGGCGGAAAGAGACGATATCCGAGTCCCGACCGATGGCGCCTTTTCCCGGATTTTGTCCGCAATCCCGTCCGAACCTTTACCGATAATCAGCGCCGAATAGTCCGCCCGACGGAAAAGAAAAACAGAAAGCGTATCGATCAGCAGAGAGCCTCCCTTGACCGGAAGCGTCCAGTCTAGCGCGACAGAAAGCACCTGCTTCTTCTTGAGAGGACTTTCCTTTGCAATTGAAAGAGAATCCCGCACACACAACGGAAACAGCAAGGTATGGTTTGCCAAGCGCGAAAGTCCGTTGTTGCGTAACCAGAAACAGGTATTCTCAAAGGCCAGCTCGTTTGAGACCGCTATTCCGTCGAACCAACTCAGAAAGGTCCTGATTCGCTTCGTATGCGGGAATAGGATGGAATAGAAGCGCTTTGCCACCGCGTATGCAAAGGAAAAAACCGGGGCGTGAGTATTCCGGCCGATGAAATAATCCTTCTGAAATGTAAGGAAAACGTGCTTCGAAGGAGAGAGGATTCCAAACGCCGAATCCTGAATCGCTACGACCGGAATACCGGCCTCGCGAATCGCTCTAGCCACCGGTTCATACCGCGTTGCAAGTCCGGCATACAAAAGACAAAAATCGGCCTTTGTAGACCGCCAATACGAAGGGTCCTTCCATTGCGCTAAAGTCGCAGATTCCAATAGCGGCGATGAGGGCTTGTTCGGAACGGTTCCGTCATCCAAAATAATCTTCACGCCTTCATGTCCGCGACGACGGCATTCTTCCGCATATCGGGCACCGTCCCGCTGCAGGTAGCGACTTTCATTCCCGTCCCAAACGACAGGTGTCGGAAAAATAAATTTCACGTTAACTCCTTAATTACACATGGATTGACTATCCGAGAAACGGGAGTATAGAATCTTTCAATCATTCATATCTTCCGAAAACACCTGTTTTCAGGTAACAAAGGCTCTCAACTGTTGCAAATATGTCTTGTGGAGGTCTTTGTATTTGACAATGTTTTTCCGGAAGCCTTCGTATGTTGACTCATCAAGAACATCCTCGATGCGAAATGCTGAAAGATCCGTGTATAGACGACCCATTTGATGCCTCTCGACAAACTCCAAGGCCCCGCAACGGGTGCCAATGACGGGTACGTCATGAAATAGCATGTCGAAAACAACGCCGCTACTTCTAGCGGAATTGACATACGGTCCCCCATAATTCAGTATGCAGTACCTGCTGTCTTTCAGATAGTTTTCGTATGTACCGGCATCCAGAAACCCCAGATCAAGTGTGATGTTCGACCGACCTTCGCACAGACCCCGAATCTCGTCTCCAAGTTCTTTTGTCTGCGGATTTCCCGCAATCAAAATGTTGCATTGTTCGTTTTTGAATCGATCGACGACTTCCGGAACGCATTTTTCGGGACTGATTCTTCCCAATACGCAAAAATCGTATTTCTTGTCTTCGTATTTCGTCAAAGGCGTTTTTTCGTCTTCCAGATAAATATAATCCGGTGTTACCAAATAAGGGCGTCCAAATCGTTTTCCCACAAGCTCGCTGGAACACAGAATACCATCGACCTTATGACGGATCAATCGGTAGAGAAATCGACTGAGGCGGCTTTTCAGACTCTCGTCGCTGTACTGAATCAAATACAATCTGCTCTTTCTTCTGTAAAACAAGGCAAGCGCAACAAAGTAGGTCTGAACCGCCGACTGCTGCAAAACAATAATCCCGCCTTCCGCCTCCTTGAACAGTTTGATGGCATTCTTCATCACATGCCATCGGTCGCGAATGGTCGTATTCGACACATTGTGGGGCAGTTCACAAAGTTCTTCCCCCGTGAAATGATTCCGGTAGGCAGGACCTCCGGCTACCTTCACATCATACAAATCGCCAAACATTTTACGGTACATTTTCGCTACAAAAGCAAAATGTCCCACAGTCTTTCCTTTATCCGCATGACTGCGAAGATCTGCGATAAAGAGTCTTTTTTTGTTCATAATGAAAGCGATATCCGACAATTGAGGTAGATGATGGCTGACTGCAGAATGAATGGAGACGCGTTTTTTGACATGCCAATCAGCCACACGGACAAACGAAGTAAATCGAATTAAGAGCCGGCTTTCTTCGTTTCTTCCCGTTGCGAAACGAGTTTCCGGTAACATTCATCCATTTTCGCAAACTTTTTCTCCCAAGCAAAATTCTCAAGCACCCGCTCACGCCCCTTCTTTCCCATTTGCAAGACGAGTTCCGTATCGTCGTGGAGTCGGCGCATCGCTCTGGCAAAACCATCGATAGACGCTTTCCATCCCGTTGGCTCGATCCGGATGGCACAGGTGTCATCCGTCACCAAAGCCGCTCCTTGATGCCGAAAGCTGAGTACAGGTGTTTGAAGGGCCAGCGACTCGACCAAAACGGTACCACACGTATCCCGCACGCTGGAAAACACGAGTCCCTTTGATTCGCGCATGATTTGCCACAACTCGTTTTGCGGAAGGTTTCCAAGAAAAACAACATCTCCCGTCAATCCAAGCTCACGGACAAGCCGTTCGTATTTCGGTCGCTCATAGCCTTCACCGCAAACAACCAACCGGGGACGCCCATCCTCCGCTGGAAAGGCTCGCTGAAAAGCGCGAACGGCAATTTCAAAACCTTTCCGAGGCTCCAGCATGCCAGCCCATGCAAACTGGTTTCTCTTTTCCGGCACACGCTCGAATGCGGAATCCTCCAGTAATTTTGGAACGCCGACATCCAAAAGCGTTTCCGTCATCGATGGACCTTTTCCCATTTTTACGGTCATCAGCGGATCGACAAAGAAAAGCTTGTCTGCATAATACCGGGAAATCATCCAAAACGGATTCAGTCGCCAGCCATAACGACGAGAAAACACACGGGCAAACTCTTTGATTCTCTGTTTCCAAGAAAATAGCCGTAGATAAGACCGGCGGCAGACCGATGTTCCTCCCAAAGGACCAATCACAACCGCTTCCTTTCGATGCCACCAAAACCCGACAAAGGCAAACGAACAAAACGTTATATGATGAACGATGTCAGCCTTCAATTGTTGCGCATTCAAAACCTGACGCGCCTTCATTTGCCACAAAAAATAATGAAGCTTACTGAAAAACGCTCCCTTTTTCTTCAATCTGCAAAAAAACGGAGCAACATCCACATACAGAAAGACGGGACGCTCGTTTTCCGGCAGTGATAGCCGCGCAAGCTCGGCTTCTATGATCTGGCGCTTGTGGCCTCGTGTCAAAACGTATGTTTCATGTCGCTTTGCCATTCCCAAAGCCCATGCCCAACCGACGCCGGGTTCAGACCCTCGATTCGGTTCGCAACTGTAACAAGACAAAACAACCCGCAGTCGTCTCATCGGTCAAATCCTCCTCACATACAAAATAACCGGCTCATTACATTTTTCGAAAGGCCCGATATGCCAGCACAAGCTGGACGGCCTCTTCGAACGTCCACCCGTAAGCATTGAATTTTCCTCCCCCCCCCTCTGCAACGTGATATTGACGCAACAATGTCGAATTCGGCTGCAAGACCTCCTTCAAAACAGTAGCCAACTTTTCTTGGGGGCAACGGAATACGCATATCGCTTGTTGTATGATAAAGTAGACAAAATCAAACCCGGCGATGCCATCTTCCTCGGCATCCTCCCAATCAACGCACATAAGGTCGTTGGATGCGGTCGTTCGAATATTCCACGGCACGAAATCGCCATGGACCAGCGCTTTGCGAAAACGCTTTTTCGAAAACTGTTGCCAAAAACCATCCGGAAAATAGGGGCGAAGCTTTTGAAGAAAAGAACTATCCTCCGCGCAAACCTCAGCGCAAGTCTCCCATGCATGCAGAATCGAACCGATATTCAGACATGCCGGAGCCTGACCATAAGACGGCATCCGAAAGGCAACAAGAGAATCCGTTTCCTTCCAGTCATGCACCAACGGAACATACGCCCGATTGGACAGCCGCTGCAAAAGCCGATATTCGGACTCGATCGGCGAAGCATTCGCTCGTTCGGCAATCTTTTCGATAACAAACCCGTCCTCCGTCTTGATAACGCGAATCAAACGGACTCCATGAACCGGATTGCAGACCAAATAGCCCGACGTCGAACCCGCATCCGATGTCGAGGAAGCAATCGGAACGCGAGGCAATAGCCATAAAAGCCTTAGGTGAACCAACAGACGCAACAGAAGGACCGACACCTTGCCGATACGGGTCTGCGGCAGATACAACCGAATGGTACGCAAGGCAACCGCTTTGTCCCTTGGCAACAAAAGCAAAGGAATGCCATGACGCGAAAAAACAACCGTTCCGCCCGATATACGGCATTCCCCCTCCTGAAAAATGGGATGCTGAAAGAAAGATGCCGTTTTATTCATTTTGGTTCGATAAGCGCAGTCAAATAAGAATCGGGTTTTCCGAAAACCGACTATTTGATGATACAAAAAAACGAATCTCCATGCAACAAATGTTCTTGCAAAGAAACGCGTGCCCGTTTGCTTTTCTTGGCAAGGAGCAACTTATTTATTTGTATCGAGCTCTCATGCGAGTTTCAATGGTGGACATGACGTCATCATAACTCTGCTGAAGTGACTTCGTTGTGTCGATCCAAACAGCACGCCGATTCTTGCGGCAAAACTCCTGAAGCTTCGAGACCTGGCGTTTGACCTCCTTTAACGAGGTCTCAGGTTTGCGCGCATAGATTTTTTCGGGATCTCCACCAAGGCAGAGAATCAAATCCGGTTTTGGAATAAACCACGAAAAAAAGCGTGCAAATCCAGGAAGCAACTTAACTGATAGACGTCGCGGATCGATCATGTACTCGTAGTAATAGCGATCGCAAATCACAAATGTCGGACGTTTTACAAGAAAATAATACACTTTGAGATAATACCCAACCGTGTAATCGATATAGTAATAGAAAAAACGAAGGTGAGACGAAATCCAACCGGCCGTCTTGCCACCGTGCGGATTCGTTACGGGACCAGACATTGCCGGTTTTCCCGACAATCGGGCAAGGCTCGGCAACAAACCGGGACGCAAATGGCGATACTCCACTGGATGATGCATCATCTGTGTTAGGACGGGCGTAATCTTCTCGATAATCGTTGTTTTTCCGCTTCCATCCGTTCCAAGAAAAGCAACACAATAACCCGGATAACGGAAAAGACGTCCATATCGCCGCTTGGCATTCAAAAGTTTGATGCGCAAAAGCGACAACACATGAAAACCAAAAATTTGCCGCAACCAAAGAGCGCGAACAAGACGCTTTGATTTCAAACGTATTTCCTCTGCAGAACATTCTCGGGAAAGCAATGTCTCGATGATTGACCAGCCAGACGCCCCAAAATAGGGTAACATCGCCTCTCGGACTCGCTCTGGTTCGACTGCATATGCAGCACGGGCACGCGGATAATAATCTTTTTTCGTTCTATGATGCGGAAGTATTTCTTTCATGAAACTCGCCACATCCGAAAGGTTGCCAAGCCGATAAAAGGCATTCCGTTCAAACACGCGCTCGTCCAGTACCATTTCGGCATTCATGTATGGTATGCCATAATATAGAAGATCCGGAAAAATATCGATGTGAACACCCCACCAGCTACCATCGGCATGTCGACCGCCTAGACATGAGAACGTCGCCTCAACCGTATATTTTGACGTGTATCCGCCATTGTATTTTGCAGCCACTTCCGCAGCAATTTCTTCGATCTTCTGTCCTGTCGCCATGTCTGCAGCAAACAAATCCAAATCGCTTCCACCCAATGATTCGGGCAGCGTTTCCGAATTGCGCATAACCGCATAACGAACATGGCGCTCGTTCAATGTTTGAAAAAAATCAAGCAGAAAAGGTGTTTCAGGAGTTTTCATGGACGAGTTCATTCAAAGTGTTGCAAATTACAAGAAAAGAAATCTGGCCGACGGCTCAACATGCGCGATGTAGTTCATGCATATCCCGGCTCAAATACATGTACGGGTTCTTTGTTTATGCGCGAATTGCCGAAAGAATACCACATCACACCGGCAATTCGTTAACAAATTTTCCCACCGCTATTCCATAGGGGCAATCATCCCCCTCCCAACACTTGAAATTTAACTTTTTTTTTTTTTGCAAGATGAATGTCCAGACGTCCACTTCGAACCGCTGGGCAAGTCCGCCGACCTGGAGAGACGGTAAAATGATGTTGAAAATTCGGGCCGCCGCAAATATCCTCCGCCATACCTTTTGGATTGCTTTTGTTGGTTTCATGGTACCGCGCATTCTCGCGCGGAAATCCCACCAAAGCATTTTTTTAGGCTTAAGTCATAAGTGTGGGTCAGTTTGCCCCCTATGAAGGCGAAAAGCATTGTGACCATGGAGCGCGTAGAGTTGTAAATAGGTGAACACCGCCCCGGAGCCAGTAAAGGCCCACAAAAAGCGGTTGTTCGCATGTTCTCGTCTTCGACGGAAACGCAGGCAGACCTGCCCCTTGCAAACAAAGACTCAACAATCGTTTCTTCGTCTCGCAAAAATACGTAGACTTTTCCAAACGGCGAACCGCCACAGGGGCGGGAGTCCAGACGATCAGTCTGGAGGTCCGATGACAATGTTCCTACCGCCCGTGACGGCTCGCCACTCTCTGCTCGAAACAAAATCCGGTGTGAACGGGCATGTGCGGTGTGATGATCGACTGTCGAGCCTCCCGATCATCGCGTTGCAGGGTAATGCGTTGGTACGTAATGGTGTGCGTTGGCGCGTGTGCACGGGCAGGAGCGATGGAGCGTCATGGTCGGGAGGTGAATCGCAGCGATTCAGGTTATTGACAGTTGTTCTCATAAAAGGGCGCGATGATCGGCTGTCGGGACTCCCGACTCGCGCCGCCAACCCGAGCACCGTGCATACGCGGGTTATTTGTTTCCAGCAGAGAACGCAGAGCCACCACACCCGCAAAGCCGCACGAGGCAAAGCCGCGCGAAAAAGAACACAAAGGAACACAAAGACCATTACGCTGAAAGGATAGGAACACAAAGTCTTTTTGGTTTTCGCGAGCCGCCCGAAGAAACAACAACAATCTTTTGTGGCTTTCTATTTCCGCTTCCTTAGCCTTTGTGTTTCTATACAACCCGCTCAAACGCTCTTTGTGTTCCTTTGTGGTTAAAATCGCGCACCCAAGATAATCGGCTGTCGGGACTCCCGACCGGCTCGCCACTCGGGACTCCGACCGGGTCGCCACTTGGAAAAGTCTGCGCATTTTGCGATACAGAGAAAAGATCGTTGAGCCCTTGTTTGCAAGGGATTGACTCGTTTCGGGAGGATACACCCAAAACCGGGATAAGGGTGTATCTGTTCTCGAATAGCGGAGTGTAGAGATTTTTGGTAGACTTGCACCAGATTTCTTTATTTTTGCCACCACATTATGGAAAACGTTATTGATACCCTGAAAGCTCGCGGTCTGTTCGACAACTGGTCCGGTCCCGGAGCCTATGATTTGCTCAAGAACCCCGCCGTCGTCTACTGCGGCTTCGATCCTTCGGCCGATAGTCTTCAAGCCGGTAATTTCGTCGCAATCATGACGCTTTGCCACTATCAACGGGCCGGACACAAGGTGCTTGCCCTCGTCGGCGGAGCGACCGGACTCATCGGCGACCCTTCGGGCAAAAGCGCCGAACGCGTCCTCCAGTCGGAGGAAACGATTGCCCATAACGCCGAATGCATCAAAGAAAACCTTTCGCGCTTCCTCGACTTCGGGCCCGGCCCGAATCAGGCGCAACTGGTCAACAACCTCGATTGGCACGGCAAATTCTCTTTCATCTCCTACCTGCGCGATGTGGGACGCTACTTCCGCATGGGCACCATGCTCGGAAAGGAGAGCGTCAAGCAACGCTTGAATTCCCCGAACGGAATGTCTTTTACGGAATTCTGCTACCAGACCATGCAGGGATACGATTTTCTGCATCTGTATGATACCTATGGATGCCGAATCGAAATCGGAGGCTCGGATCAGTGGGGAAACATTACGGCCGGAACCGATTTGCTGCACTATCAACGCAATGTCGATGGATATGGCGTCACCATCCCGTTGATTACGGATTCCGCCGGAAAGAAATTCGGCAAATCCGAAGGAAATGCCATGTTCCTGGACAGCCGGAAAACAAGCTGCTACCAGTTCTACCAGTTCTTCCTTCGGAGCGAAGACGCCTCCGTCATCCGCTACCTGAAAGCATTTACATTCCTACCCCTCGAAACGATTGCAGAGCTCGAAGAATGCGTTCGAACGGCTCCCGAAAAACGAGAGGCGCAAAAGGTTCTCGCCGAAGATGTCGTTCGTCGTGTCCATGGTGAAGACGGTCTCCGCAAAGCGCAACAGGCAACGCAAGCCCTCTTCGGCGGATCGCTCAGCGGCATGTCTGCGGAAGACCTGCTTCCGATCTTCAAGGATGCTCCTTCTCAAGATCTCGCTCGAGCGGATATCATGGGTCAGCCGATTATCCGCGTGGCACAGCTCTCCGGACTGTTCAAGAGCCTCGGCGAAGCTCGCCGCATGGCCGATGGCGGAGGACTCTACCTAAACAACGAACGCGTCGGGACGGCCGATATTCTCACCGAAGACCGCCTTCTCGACGGTCGGCTTCTTCTCCTCGGCGCCGGCAAAAAGAACCGCCGTCTCGTTCGCGTCATACACTAAACGGGACACGCCGCGACTCTGTTTTCCAACGCATAAGAACGAGCGAATAAACCAGCCGATTTGCTCTCTCGTCTATGTCAATGTCTCTGCACATCGAGATACTGCCATCGGTAAAGGTCCGGCGTCGAAATCGAAAAAACTTTGCAAATGAAAGTTCACGCATATATCATCAACCTTAAGCGGTGTGAATCTCGCCGCAAGACCATTTTGGAACAATTAGCGGCTCATCCTGAAATCGAGCCGGAAATCGTCGAAGCGATTGACGCTCAGGCCGAGGGGACGGAAGCGATGCAGAAACACGCCGCACCGGCCTCCGTCATTTTCCGAAACTGCTTGTTACATTCTCTCTCAAATGGCGAAATTGCATGCGCATTGAGTCACATCAAGTGTCTGAAAATGATCGCGGCGGGAAAAGATGAGGTTGGACTTCTGTTGGAGGATGATGCCCTTCTGGCACCGGAATTCGGGAAAGCCGTTGCGGCAGCGCGTGATTTTTTGTCGGGCGAACGCCATCCTGCCGTCATCCTGCTTTCGGCCAGAACATGGCGCTATGGTCAGCGGCAAAAAAAATGGATCGGTCCCGGTAGCATATTTCGTTGCACAACTGGAGTCGGCACATACGCCTACCTGATCAATCGGGCCGGTGCGATAACGATGAGCAAAACGTTACTTCCATTGAAGGCACCATTGGATCATTGGCATCTGATGTGCCATTCCGGATTGCACCTTTATACAGTTGTTCCCCATCTGGCCAGTTTTGTTGGCGCCAATGATGACTCAACCATTCGTGCCGAACGAGATGAAAATTGGAATTTGAATTTCGAATACTGGAAAAAACATCCCCGACTTTGGTGGATAACCAAAAAATTCCAGAGAATCTATCTTTTAAATAAATTCAACCAAATTTTCCTAAATGGTAAATTCGAAGAAAAAAAATGGTAATGGTTTGAACCATGAAATTCATCATTCTTCAGGATATTCCATATCGGCACCCGGAGGGTGCGCTGGCACAATACCACGGTATCATTTGGACCGAGGAGTTACGGCGACTTGGTCATGAGGCTACGAAAATGGTCATCGGCGATTCTGCGATGGTGAAGCCGGATTGCCCGCTGTTGAGCCTCTCCACACGAGAGCAACGACACGATCCAAAATTCTGGAAAGAACAGAATGCCGACTGCGTTCTCTACTACTGCGGACCAAACGAGGCAGATATCTCCTTCAATCGACCGCCTGAACGTTCCGTACGAAGCCATTTTCCGATTCGACAAATAGAATGACCAATCAAAAGAAGCCAAGTATCGACCGAAAACTGCGGATCGTTGTCGTGCATGCCCATTACCGGATTCGCGGCGGCGAGGATTCCGTCTTTGCAAACGAATGTGCGCTATTGGAGGCGGACGGTCATACCGTTATCCGCTACGAGAAAACAAATGATGATATTCACGAAGGTGGACTGATCGCAAAGCTCAGACTTCTTCGAAATACCATCTGGAATCCCGAAACGGCTCGGGAAATCAGCGCTTTGATCGACCGGGAACGTCCCGATCTGGTGCATTGCCACAATACGTTCCCGACCATTTCTCCTTCCGTCTTCTGGGCTTGTTCGAAAAAGGGCGTTCCCGTTGTTCTCACACTCCATAACTTCCGGACAGCCTGCCTGAACGGATATTTGTTTCGCGAAGACACAGGTGCCGTTTGTGAACGCTGCCTCGGACGCGCCCCGATTCCCGGCGTCTGCCGGAAATGCTACCGCGGTTCCTTTCTCGCCTCTTTCGTTGTAGCGGCGCGACTTCTCTTTCATCGCCTCATCGGCACGTACCGCAAGAAAGTATCCGCGTTTATCGCACTCACGGAATCCGGAAAACGGATTTTCATTCGCGCCGGACTGCCGAAAGAAAAAATCCATGTCAAGGCGAATCTGATACCGGAACGCACCCAAACGAAACTCGATGAGCTGTCGGCTGACGATTGCAGCGTCCAACCTCCGTTTATTCTCTACGCCGGCCGTCTTTCCCCCGAAAAAGGTCCGGATATTGCGCTGAACGCATGGTTTCGTATGAACCCGATTCCGAATACTTCCCTCGTTTTTGCCGGCGATGGTCCCATGCGGTCCGCTCTTCAGACTCGCGCTGCAGAATCCCCATACGGCGCCTCAATCCGTTTTCTCGGGCATGTACCCCAAGATGAGCTTCACGACCTTATGGCGAGAGCATCGGCTGTAGTTGTCCCCTCCAAGTTATACGAAACGTTTCAGCTCTCCGCCGTCGAAGCGAATCGCCTGAAAACGCCCGTTCTCCTATCGGATGTCGTTTGTATCGCTCCGGAAATCCTCGCAAACCGTGCCGGTCAGACCTTTCCCAACAAAGATACAGACGCCCTCGCACAATTGTTTACCCGGACGCTTGAGGCTCCCCATCGAACCATCCCCGGCACAATGTTCCCAGAATGCGATCCGGACGCCAATCTTACCAGACTTCTCGATATCTACGGCATGGTTCTTCCCAAACAAGACTAGGTCCCGAGGGGACGCCATCCTGCTCAATCCGCTTTTTCACCTTCCGTTTCTTCCGCTTTCATGTCTGTTCGTTCCGCTCTTCCACGCCTCGTCAAACTCTTCTTCCCGGAAGGATTCGTGTCATGCTTGCTCTTTCTGGAAAGTCTCGCCGCTTGCACCTGCTGGCTGGCAGCCACGCATCTGATTCTGGTACACGGATTCGAGCCGATTCCCATGCTCCGGTTCATCTCGCTGAGAATGGCTTTCTTGCTCCCTTCTCTCTGGATCTGTTTGCGGATCCTGCAAAAAAGGGGCGAAAATACAAAGCCCGTCTTTCTCCTCCTCTCGCTTCTTTGGCTCTCCGGAACAACCTTTATTCCCTGCCTGTCCTCCGGAATTCCCGGTTTTACCGCTTTTGTGCGCATTGTTCTGCCATGGCTCGTTTTTGGCTATACGCTCTGTAAAGCCGTCTACCCCTATGTTCAAAAAGCCTTCTTCGCCTTCTCCGCGTCCCGTCATATCCGCTTGTGGCTCTATTTGGCAACCGTTGCGTTCTATCTCTTTGTCGGAATTCGGATTTGTGCCACAGTCGGAAAAGGACGGCTCAAGGGCGGCGATTCCGAACATTATGTGTTGATGGCGAAAAGTCTTGCGGAGGACGGCGATCTCGACCTCATGAACAACTACCGAGAAGCCGCCGGTCCCGAAGCGGAATTGGAAACGTTTCAATTCTTTTTCGACAACAACGTTTCCTATTTCTCTCCGGTCGGAAAGCTCTACTCCACACACCCCTATGGTTTGCCCATCCTTCTCGCTCCCGCATACGCCATTGGAGGCGAGCCCGCAACACTGCTTCTTTTTGTCTTGATGACGGCGTTATCCGCTCCCCTTCTCTTCGAGATTCTGGAACGTTATTGCACACACAGGGAACCGCGCGTGCTTCTTGTTTGCCTGTTTTCATGGCTCTTTCCCTTTTGCGTCTACGGAAGCACCATTTGGCCGGAATCCGTGACAAGCGTCTTCTTCCTTTTCCCGTTTTGGATTGCAACGTCCCGGCGGAAATTCCCGTTTTGGATCTGGCTGTCGTCCGGTGTAGCCGTCGGCTATGTCTATTGGCTCCTGCCTCGCCGGGGTTTGGCGACACTTGCCGTCCTCCTGCTTGGACTTCTCTATCGCTGTATTCGGGACAAAAAACCCGTCCGCGCTGCTGCGGTCCTGCTCCCGTGCCTGCTCCTTGTTGCAGGTTCGGCTCAAATCAATGACGGCTTGTTTACAGGTCCCTTCATGTCAAAAACGGGTCGGGTGGAACAGCTGGAGCAAAATGCGAATAACGAAGCTTCCATCCTCGGCCGGAGAACGCCATCCGTCACGAAAGACAGGCTTCTCTCCGTCAAAACCTATCTCCCCGGGCTTGCCATGCTTGGCGATCGTTTCAAGGGACTGATTTGGGAAAACGCTTTTTTGGTCTTTCTGATTCCCGCCTCGTTGATGGCATTCTTCACACGAAACAAACGCGAGCTGTTTTTCCCGCTTTGCTGCTTCTGGTCGGCTTATGTTCCAGCATCCATCAGCTTCCTGTGCGGCTGGGAAGCAGGTGCCTGCCTCTATCCGCGCTATATCATGCAAGGTCTTGTTTTCCTGGCGATTCCCTGCATTCTGATCTGGAAACGAAAGGCTCAAATCGCAGATAATACCGATGCTGCGGAACCATCCGCCGCATCATGGTTCCCCGTTTCGGCCGGAGCCGGCTTCCTCGTCGCCCTCTCCATTCTGCCGTCCATTTTCGCGCTCTGGAAAATCGGCCGCTTTTACAACCCCTTGAAGGCAACCATCCGGGCATGCGATTCTTTTGCAGACGTATCAACCTTCTGTTTTCCCGCCTTTTGGCAACAGTTTTTCTTTGATAATCCGGGATTCGAATACCCTCCGTTCGAATACCTCTCGGAACTGATTCTGCTCTTGCTGCTCTCGTACTTCTTTTTTATTCGCAAAGAACCCGCTCGCCGATCCAACGCCTTTTTGTCGGTTTGCCTCTTGATTGCGGCGATTTTCATCATGGATTTGGCGGTTGTCCACAATCTCGTCTTCACCTATTCCCGGTAACCCCGCTTCTCCGTCCCATCGCGTTCCCCATCGTCCGTTGACTTCACCACATCCTCCTATCCCGTGGCGGCAGGAAGTGAAGTTGGCGGAACGGGGCTCCCCACTTGCCCGTGGGGGTTCCCCACCCGGCAGCAATGACTACGGACGCTCGAGTTCGGCTAAGCGGGCTTGCACAAGGGGAGCCTCCTCCGCAGCGGGATACATCGACAAAAACTGACGGTACGCCAATTTCGCCGCTTCCGGATTTTTGCGAATCCGATCGTAAAAAGCCGCTTTTTGATACGCCAAGGAAGAAATCCGACGCGAAAGATCGGATATGGCCTCCATCGCCTTCGGAGCCTCCGGATGATCCGGTGCGAAACGGGTCGCCAGACGAAGCGCCTGCAATGCATTGGCCGCAGACCGCTCGTCGTTTTTCGCCTTCGTGGAAATGCGATATCGGCAAAATGCAGCCCGATAGCGGGCATCCGCCACCAGCGCATTCGCAGGATACTTCACGCAAAGACGCTCGTACACGGGAACCGCACGCTCCAGCTTGCCGCACACCTCATACGCCAACCCCTCGAAAAATACGCAATCCGCCGCCTTCTCCCAATCGGGCGCATTCTTCACAATGTGCCGATACATCGAGGTGACCGTGCCCAAAGGCGCGCCAAAGGCGCTTTCGACATTCTCGCGAAGTGCATTGGCAATGGCAAACTGGGACGAAACAATCTCCGCATAGGGAGCCAATCCGGAAACCGACGAACCCGCATAGTGCTCCAGGAAATACTGGTATTCGCAAAAGGCGCGCTCGTACCGCTCCGCTTTTTCCATCAAACGGGCCAGCCGCAACTGCGCCTCCGGAGCCTCCGGAGCATCACCCCATTCGCAAACCAACGCTTCGTATGCGTTGCGAGCCTTGCGAAAAGAGCCTTCTTCCTCAAATTTCTTTGCGCGCGCAAATTGCGCCTTGGACGTATTCTCCCGAGGACGAGACCAGAAAAAGCCCGGCTCTTTGTACGCTGGTGCCGCCGCGCGATCGACGCCGACGATATCGGCACGCGACGATCCCACGTCGATTCCATCGGGGGATGTATTCGAAAAATCCGATCCTTGCGACACGAGGCAACACCCCAAAAACACAATGCAACAAGTAGGAATACAATCGCGCAAAATGGCGTTTTTCCTTGATTTCGGCATCTTTAATCTCCTATAATTCCACCAACAAAGATGAGTTCCGTCCTCTCCTGCGTCGCCGGGAAAAACCGCCGGACATGGTAGAGCAGGACGCTATCCAAGACTAGCAGAAACGCATCAGCCTGAAAACTAGATCCATGAAAAAGATTCTGATTCCGACCAAGCTCGACTCCTCCGCCACCAAACTTCTTCAAGATCATGGAGGATACTCCGTGGTGCAGGATCCGAAAGCCGTTCTCCTCGATTTCGCAAAGGCGAACCCCGATGCGCATGGTCTCATCGTCCGCTCCGAGAAAGTCACCGCAGAGGTCATCAATGCGCTCCCCAATCTTCGCGTAATTGTCCGCGCCGGCGCAGGCTTCGACAATATCGACGGAAAATACGCCCGGAGCCGCGGCATCGATGTTATGAACACCCCGGGCGCCAACTCCAATGCCGTCGCCGAAGAAGTCGTCGCCTTGATTCTCGCCGATTGCCGTCACATTATCCGCGCGGATTCCACGACACGCGAAGGTCTTTGGGAAAAGTCCAAACTCATGGGACGCGAACTGGCCGGCAAGACCGTTGGCATCATCGGTCTCGGGAACATCGGCCGGCTTGTCGCAAAACGCTTGACCGGATTCGAATGCCGGGTTCTCGGTTTCGATCCGCTCGTACCCGTCGAACGCGTCAAGGATTTCGGTATCGAGCCGGCCGACGTCCGGACCATTTTCGCCGAATCCGATTTCGTGACCTTGCACATCCCCCAGAACAATGAAACCAAGGGCTTCGTCAACAAGGAACTTCTCCAGCTGATGAAGAACGATGCCACGCTCGTCAACTGCGCCCGCGCCGGAATCGTCAACGAAGATGATATCCGTGCCGCCAAACAGATGAAGGCCATCCGATTCCTCAACGATGTCTACCCGAAAGACGCGGAAGGCCCCAAGTCCGTTACCGATATCGCCGATATCATGATGCCGCATTTGGGCGCATCAACCGTCGAGGCCAACCGAAAGGCCGCCATCCGAGCCGCCGAGGAACTGATGGATCTCGATGAAAAGGGCGTTTCCCCGTTCATTGTCAACCGCGATATTCCGCAAGGTCTCGACGCCTCTTTCTGCGATCTCGCCTACACGCTCGCTCGTCTTGGTCGCGGTCTGCTTGGAAACGAAAAGCCTTTCACCCGGATCGAAGTCTCCTACTACGGAACGCTGGAACCCTTCGCAAAGTGGCTCTCGCTCTCCCTTCTCAACGGCATTTGGCAGGATATCGACCGCTCTACGGACTACAAGGCTGCCATTCAAGGGCTTGAGGAAAAGGGTATCGTTTTCAAGGTGCGCGACCCCGATGCCTCCAAACACTACGATTCCTCCATGACCATCGACCTCGTCTCGAAGGATACCGATGGCATCGAAAAGCGCGTCTCCGTTCGCGGTACGGTCGGCGAAAAACTCACCATGATCGCCCGTATCGATGAATTCGATCACCTGTACTGGGTCCCCGATGGAACGGCTCTCTTCTTCGAGTACAAGGATCGCCCCGGCGTCATCGCTACGATCGCAAAGTACCTCGTGAAGGACGACGTCAATATCGAGGATATGCGCAACCCGCACAACCCCAAGAGCGGAAACTCCCTGGCGCTCTTGTCCGTTAACAAACCCATCTCCGATGAACTTGTTGCGGAAATCGCAAAGAAAATCGATGCGCGGATCGCACGCTGCATATCCTTCTAACACGCTCCGTTTTACAATCTTGCATGGTTCGCCCCGTGCGAATCATCTGCCGGTTCTCCATTTGTCATGACGATTAAAGAAATTCTCGATTCGCCCGAAAAGGTGAATTTCAATATCGACACCCTTGGCGAGTGCTCCGTCGATTCTCCCATCACCGTCCCCTTTTACGTGGAAGACGGTGAGCGGACCATCATCAACCACGACCTCGCATCCGTCAAGCAATCCGCCCTCAACAACGGCTTTATCCCTTCTTTCGAAAAGGCCGGTCCCCATCGGAAGATTTTCCACGATCCGGCTTGGTCGCGAGCCGCAATCGTAACTTGCGGCGGACTCTGCCCCGGACTCAATGACGTCATCAAGGGTCTTGTCCAGACGCTTTGGTTCGATTACGGCGTGCGGCATATCTTCGGTGTGCGCTACGGCTTGGAAGGTCTCGTCCCCGCATACGGACACGAACCGCTCATCCTTACGCCGGAAGTCGTCGACGATATTCACGAGCTGGGTGGCACCATCCTCGGCTCCTCCCGCGGCGGACAGGATACCAAGACGATCGTAAATACGCTGGCGCACCTGAATATCAACATGCTCTTTACGATCGGCGGCGATGGAACGCTTCGCGCCGCACGCGATATCGCCGAAGAAATCCATCGGCGAAAGCTCGCCATCAGCGTCGTCGGCGTCCCGAAAACAATCGATAACGACCTCGCGTTCATTGGACGCTCCTTCGGCTTCGAGACCGCCGTATACGAAACGGGACGCGTCATTTCCTGCGCCCACGTCGAGGCAAAGGGTGCGTCGCATGGCATTGGTCTTGTCAAACTCATGGGACGCGACTCCGGCTTTATCGCCGCCTACGCCGCAATCGCCAACTCCGTCGTCAATCTCTGCCTCATCCCCGAAATGTCCTTTACGCTCGAGGGCGAACACGGCGTTCTCACGGCTCTCGATCGCCGTTTCGGCATCGGCAAAACCCACGCGGTTATCGTTGTTGCTGAAGGCGCCGGGCAAGACCTCATGGTCGGTGAAGAAAAGCGCGACGCTTCCGGCAATATCCTCAAAAAGGATATCGGAACGTTCCTGAAAGAAAAGATCGAAGAACATTACCGGGAAAAGAAACAACCGGTCTCGGTGAAGTATTTCGATCCAAGCTATACCATCCGCTCCGTTCCCGCCCGCGGTTCCGACGCCATCCACTGTACCTTGCTCGCCAAAAATGCCGTCCACGCCGCAATGGCAGGCCGGACGAATTGCGTCGTCGGAAAGTGCGCCGATGTCTATATGCTCGTGCCGATCGCACTGGCAACCGTGGAACGCCAAAAGGTCGATACGGATAGCGCGCTCTGGCAGGCCGTCGTAGACGTCACGCGTCAAGCTGAATACATGGGCTACGAGCCGCTCGTACGCGGCTGATTCCCCGCCGATTCAAGCTCCCGCAAGCCTGAAACCGAAAGCGCGCACCGGTTTTCCTGCGCGCTTTTTTGCTTCCTTCTCTCGGTTCTCCATGTTTTCCGTTCTCTGTCTTTCACCGGCAATCGACACGACGATTGCCCTTCCGAAATTTCCCCGCGCCGGAGATGTCATCAAAGGCGCCGACGAAGTCTTTGCCGTCGGTGGAAAAGGTCTCAACGTCGCCCGCTGGCTCTCGCTTCGGGGAGAAAAGGTACGGCTCTCCGGTATTCTCGGACAGAAGGATCCCGAACCCTTCGAAGCGGAACTCAAACGCTACGACATCGAAGACCGCCTCGTGCGGGTTTCCGGTCCGACCCGGATCAATATCATGTTCTGTTCCCCTTGCGGAATGTTCAAGATGAACCGCCCGGCTTTTCCCAATCTCGATGCCTCCCACCTGACGGCAACGCTCTTTTCCGCCGCCATGACGGAAAACCTCCCCGAAAAGCCGTCGGCAATCATTCTTTCCGGCTCCCTCCCTTCCGCTTTCCCTTCCGACTTCTACGCCTCTCTCGCCCGTACGCTTGCGCCCCAACGGATTCCCATCGTTCTCGATACGGCCGGAGAAGCCCTGCGGATGGGCGCGCGGGCTCCCGTTGCGCTCCTTAAGCCGAACCGCTCCGAGTGCGCCGACTTGCTCGGATTCAACCCGCAAACGGAAGCGGATTTCCGGCATGCAATCGACCTCCTGCTCGAATTCGCCCCCTATCTGATCCTCTCCGATGGCGCCTACGGATGCTGGTTCGCAGCCCGCGGCGATGCGCAGACTCCCCGTTGCGTCCATCGGCTCGATGCCCCCCTCGTGCCCGTTGCCGATACAACCGGTGCAGGCGATACCCTACTCGCCGAATTCTGCTATCGGTTCTTCTCCCGAAAGGAAGGATTTACACTCGAGACCATGAAGCATGCCGTCGCCGCCGGTGCTCAGGCAACAACCAAGACCGGCGCTCTCCCCCCCGATCTCCAAGAGGTCGATGCTCTCTACAAGAGCCTCTAAACAAATCCCCTCGCCCGCGCCCCGTTGCCGTGCGCCCGTAGCGGCTCGCTACCGCCTCCGCCCCGTAGTCGTGCGCACCGCCCCTACCCCGCCGCCGTGCCCCTCGCCCGTGCCCCGTTGCCGTGCGCACCGCCCCTGCCCCGCCGCCGCACCCCTCGCCCGCGCCCCGTTGCGGTAGGGCGCGATGTCCCCATCGCGCCGCCGCGCCACCGGCGCGGTGCGCGGCTTTGCCTCGTGTCCCCCCGCCGCGCCCCGTTGCTGTGCGCACCGCCCGTGCCCCGTTGCGGCTCGCCACCACGGTGCGCGGCTTGGCAAGT
>JAEDLN010000013.1 GCA_016295275.1 Kiritimatiellia bacterium | reverse complement strand
CAGCTCGTCGATCTTCGTATCGTCAATCAAATTGAGTTCGGAAAGACGGAACAGGAAACATTCCGCAGAGATGCCGAAGCGCCGTTTGATGCGGCAGAGCATTTCCATATTCCAATCGCCGGGCTTGATGTTCAGCTGCAGGATGGTTGTGCGGACAACGTCTTCCGGAAGCAGGAATGCCGAAGCGAAGCGGTTCGCGAAGTGTTTGTTGGCGCGCGTATAGACGACGGGGCGGTTGCCTCCGTTGCTCAGGAAAATGAAGGCGCTTCCAACCTCGAACAGGAGACGGTACGTTTGCCGCTCGGGTGTCGCATCTTCATTGACGAAAATAAACAAGTTATGCGTCGATTTGTCGATATACGAGATGCTCCGGAGGGCTTGGTTCGTGAGATTCTCGGCATCGGGTTTCTGCCAGTTTTTGAAAGGGCGGAAGAAAACATGGACACCGAGATTTTCCAGAAAGTTGACGGGATCGAACAGGATGGCGTCTCCGATGCCGCAACGGGAACGAACCATGTGGGCCAGTTGTTCGGCGCCTTCCTCCGTCTTTTCGTAAAAGGGAAGATAGAAGGGGAACGGGGCGGTCCGACGGACACCGACCTTTTTCTCCAGACGGATATACTCCTCCATGGTTGCGATGAGTTCCCGGAAGGTATCATTGTCAATTTCTTCCGTACGCTCTTCGAGGGAAACCCGTTTGAAATCGCTGTTGATTTCGCCACGATTGCTGGCGATACGGGCCTCTGCGGCCTCCTTGCTCTTTCGTTGTCCGTCGGCGATCAGATCGATGACGGAGACCTTGAGAACATCGGCAATTCGTCTGATGGTAACAAGCGATGGAATGTTTTTATTGGCTTCCAGATTACACAACTGGGTCGGCTTCATATTGCACAGCCTAGCCAGTTCGCTTTGCGAGATTCCTTTGTGGATCCGAGTCTCACGGATGACATCGCCGATATCTTTTTCTTTTTTCTGTTCAATATCTTTTCTTTTCATAAAACCTCTTTTTGCGATGGAGACAGAAGGGAATAGACGGGAGATTCAAGCCGGAAAATTAAAACATCGTCGATGGATGTTTCATGGTTTTGGAAAAAAGAACGTTGGAAACAATTGTCCTTTTGTACCTTTTCCAAGGTGATGATATGCAAAACCGGGCCGGAAGTCAAAACGCGGACGATGAAAAATGATCGATCCAACCAAACGAACCCATGGAAGAGCTTTTTTGGACGAATCCTAAAAAAGTTTACCAATCGTCCTTTACGATCGTTCCGGCGGCGCTTCGGTCGGGAGGGAGACGGAGCCGGCAACAATGGTGCGGCAACCGGCGTCGGTCCGGAGAAGAAGCGTTCCGTCCCGTTGGGCTCCGGCGTTGATGCCGGTTGCGGTGGAGCCGTCGGGGAGGGCGACGGAGACGGTTTTTCCGCTCAAGGCATCCAATTGGTTGAAGCGGTCGATGGTTTTGTCAACTCCGTCCGGTTCCTCCAGGCGTTGGACGGCGTCGTGCAGTTTTTCCAGAAAGGTGTCCAAGATGGCTTCGCGATCGAAGGGGCGATTTGCTTCCACGGCCAAGGACGTTGCTGGGAAAATGGGGCGTGGAGGAAGCGCTTCTTCGGGGGTATTCACATTGATGCCGATTCCGGCGACGACGGCGGTCGGGAGGGTTTTGGAGGAACAGGCTTCACAGAGAATGCCGGCGGTTTTGCGGCCATTGACGAGAATGTCGTTCGGCCATTTGATGCCGGCGTCGAGACCGGTCTCGGCGGCGATGGCTTCTGCGGCGGCGATTCCGACGGCGAGGGTCGCAAGCGGGAGCTTGTCGGACGGCAGATTGGGCCGGAGAATGACGGAGAGATAGATTGCAACGCCCGGGGGAGATACCCACTCGTGTCCGGCGCGGCCGCGTCCGGCGGTTTGCGTTTCCGCGAGAATGGTGGTGAAAGCTTCGGCATCCTCTTCCGCCATGGAGATGGCGATATCGTTTGTGGACGTCGCCTCACCGAGGCGAAGAATCGGCGGCTGGACAAATCGGATGTTGTTCATGTCAATGCACAAAGGGATCAAACGCCTTCGGGGAGCGTGGCGGACAAAAAGCGTTGGGAACCGGCGTCATCGCGATGGATTCGTATATCGGCGTACCCGCTTTCCGAAAGATAGGCGGCCATTTTCTGCGCCTGATTGGATTCGGCGTCCAATTCGAAAAATAGTTCTCCGCCGGGATTGAGAAGCATGAGGGCGTCGTCGGAAACGAGACGAAGGACATCCATGCCATCGGAGCCGCCATCGAGGGCGATGCGCGGTTCGTGGGCGAGGACCTTTGGTTCGAGCTGGTCGACGGCCTCGGTCGGGATATACGGGGGATTGGAGATGATCGCATCGATGGTTGCCGGTTCGAAGATATCGGCGGCATCGACGTCTGCCAGGGAGACGAAGTGGATCTGCCTGTCGAGACCGAGCAGGCGTGCGTTTTCCCGTGCCAAATCGAGGGCGTCTTGCGAGATATCGAGTGCGACGACGTGCGCATTCGGAAAAGCGCGGGCCAATGCGAGCGCGATGCAGCCGGAGCCGGTTCCCCAGTCGACGAGGCGTGGCTCGGGCAGTGTGCGAAGGTGTTCGGAGGCGAGGACGAGATCGACGAGTTGCTCGGTTTCAGGGCGTGGCACGAGGGCTCTGGCATCTGTTTTGAGCGTAAAATCCCGAAAATCCCATTGTCCGATGACGTATTGAATCGGTTCGCCGGCGGCCAACCGTTTCATTCCGCGGCGCATGGCTTCGAGCCATGTTTCCGGAAGCGTTCGTTCGCGGAAGCGCACAAGTTCGGCGCGTTTGCACCGGAAGAGGCGTGCCATGAGATGTTCTGCCGTTGCCTGAGGTGCGTCGACGCCGTTTGCGGCAAGGTAGGCGGTCGCGGCGTTCAGGATCCAAGCCGTTGTTTTTTTTGCGGAATCAGCTGGCTCTGTGGACATAGGCGGATGTGAAGCGGGTAGATTCCAAGAAGAAAAGAGCGAGAAGCATTCGGAAACGAATACTTCCCGCGATTTTGCATTCGGTCAAGGACGCTTAGAAGGGGAGATTGTCCGGCGCGGCATCTTCAATGGGGGCTGGTGCGGGTTGCGCGTAGGCGGGCTGGGAAGCAGGCGGCGCGTAGCCGGCGGACTGCGGCTGTGCGGCGGCTCCTCCGCCGGGTGCCGAATCGGCACGCTCGATGCGCCAGCCGGAGAGATCGACAAAGTGGCGGCCATTGTATTCGCGACCGCGGATGTCGAAGGAGATTTTCACCAGATCGCCCTCGTGGAAGGCGTCCAATACGGAACAACGGTCTTTGACGAAGCTGAAGGCGACATCCTGCGGAAAACGTGCATTTTCATCGCAGACGACAATTTCGCGCTTCAGAAAGTTGTTCGCGCCGAAGGATTGGGTCGGGCCAATGGTTTTGATCCGTCCCGTGAATTCGTAACCGTTAGACATAATACTATATACTCGTTGATGTTTTTAGAAAAAAAGTGCTGTAAACCCACCCCGGAGGGTGGTATCAACCGAACGTATAGAGTCTATCGGAAAAATTCGTTTTTTGTCAAGAAAAAATAGAATGGGAAAAATCCGCAAACGAGAGCCTCATGGGCAGTGGGAACGGGCGGCTTCTAGGTCTCAAACAACTGACCGGGAAGCCGGCGCTTTTCCTTCGGCGGAAATTGCGCATCGAACGCTTGGAAGGCGTCCGGCTCCTTTTGGCAGACGAAGTAGCAATCGGGGGTCGCGTATTCGCCGCTCCTACCGTCAAGGTAACCGGGCTGCAGTTCCTTGCAGAGGAAAAAGGAGTCGTCTTCGCCCTCGGGCAGTCCATGGTAGCGGATGCCGAATGACCGTGCAAAGGTGAAGCCGCTCTTGCCGTAGAAGTCGATGTTTCCCTCGAAACAGACGGCTCCATATCCGAGCGCAGTCGCGCGTTCGAGCGAAAAGTCGAGCAATTTCTTGCCGTAGCCTTGTCGCTTGAAGTCCGGCGCGATGCAGATCGGTCCCATCGTGAGAATCGGGATATCGACTCCGTCATCGGAGTGGATTTTCGCGCGGACGAAGACGTTCTGTCCGATGATGCGCCCGTCCTTCTCCATCACGAAGTCGAGCTCGCGGACGAATGCCGGATCGTTGCGCAAGCGATGCAGGACGTAGTGCTCCATCGCCCCCGGGCGGTAGACGTTCCAGAACGATTCGCGTACGAGGTTTTCGACCGAATGGTTTTCGCTTGGCTGTTCTGGTCTGATTTTCATGGAAAAGAACTCCTTCGGTTGCTTGATGTCGATGGTGCGCAGTCTATCACAGTTGTGCTCTAGGCGCGAGCCGGGCAGTTGTCGAGGTTGGGGGGGGAGGGCGTGCGAATAGCGCGGGTGTAATGCGCGTGGGGAATGGCGTGCGAAGTATTGCGTGCGCCCCACGCGTGCGTAATGGCGGGTGTAATGGCGGTAGGGCGCGAGCCGGGAGGCCCGGCGGCCGACCATCGCGCCGTCCGGGTAATGTGCCCGGATAATTCGCGTGCGAATATTGCGTGCGTAATGGCGGTAGGGCGCGATGTCCCCATCGCGCCGCCGTGCGCACCACGCGTGGGTAATGTTCCGTGGGCATGGCAAGTAGCACACGTTGAGAGTTTTGCCGGGGGCGTCTCCGTGCGCCCCCTACCGCCCGCCGGGGCTCCCGGCCCGCGCAGGGCGCGGCGTCGGGTCACCTCACCGCCCCTGCAACGGGGCGCACCGCACCCCGCGTTCCTCACCGCCCTTTGCGAAAAGCCGCAAAAAAGGCGCGTAGCCGTGAAAGCGTCTTTACGCCGGGCGATTCCTCCAGCGATCCCGAAATATCGATCACATCCGCCCCGGATCGCATTGCCTCGGACAAATTACCAACGGAAATGCCTCCCGCCAAAATCGTCTTCCAGACCCCCGTTCGAAGCGTCCGTTCGCCCTCTCCATGACTCGAATCGAAGAGCACGCCGTCCCCGGGAAACCCGCCCGCCAGCGTCCACACCTCATATCCCGCCTCTTGCAACCGACGAACATCCTCCGCATTGGCCAACCGGTGCAACTGGACAATATCCAGCCCCGCCGTTTGCATCGTAGCGAGAATCTCCTCGACCGATGCCGTCGTGAAAACGCCGACAAAGCGGGCGCGATGCGAAAGCCCTTGGATAATCTGCGAAACCTGCGACACCGTGACCGCACGGGGCGTGCCGGGAACGAAAATGAAGCCTAGATAGTCCGCACCCAGCGCTTCCGCTTCGCGCGCGATCGCACTGTCGTTGATTCCGCAAATCTTGATTTTCACGGCAGAAGCGGCTTCTCGAGATGCCCCGTCTCCCCAAGGCGTTTGACCAAGGCCGAGCCCACAATGAAGCCATCCGCATGCCGGGATACCATCTCCGCTTGCGCCTGCGTCGAAATGCCGAAGCCCGCTGCAATCGGTAGCGAAACCGCATTGCGAATACCGTCCAACCGCTCCGCCAAATCCGCGGGAAGTTCTTTGCGCTCGCCTGTAATCCCCTTCACGGTAATGACGTACAGGAAGGTGTCGTCAAGTCCCTTTGCACTTTCCACGACACGCTCTATCGGCGTATTGGGCGCAATCAACGGAACGTAGGAAATGCCGTATGGCCGCAAAACCGTCAGCAGCTCTTCACGCTCCTCCAACGGCAAATCGACCGATAGAACCGCATCGATATCCGCCTTCGAGGCCGCCGCCGCAAATGCTTCCAACCCCCTCGAAAAGATCAGGTTGTAATATGTGAAGAGGACAAAACCCGTTTCCGGATGCTTCTTGCGCAACCGCTCCGCCAACAGGAGTACGTCCTCCAGCGTCACCCCCTGCCGCAAGGCTTCATAGGCCGCACTGCGGATGACGGCACCGTCCGCAAAGGGATCCGAAAAGGGACACCCCAGCTCGACAATGTCCACGCCGCCTTCAATCAAGGCGTCGACCGCCGCTTCGCTTTGCTCAAGAGTCGGATAGCCAATCGTCAAATACGCGATAAATGCCGCACGGCCTTCCGCTTTGGCACGCTCGAAACACGATGAAATTCGTTTGCTCATGTCTTTTCTTTCTGGCGCTTTTCCGCCGGACTTACCCTTGATGGGCCTTTTTGTACTGAATGATGTTATCCATGTCTTTGTCGCCGCGGCCGGAAAGATTGACAAGCAAAATCTCCTCCTTCGGCAACAACGGGGCACGCTTGATGGCTTCCGCCAACGCATGGCTCGATTCCAATGCCGGAATAATGCCCTCGAACCGGCAGAGCGCGTCAAATGCGGCAATGGCTTCCGAATCGTTGATGACGGTATACTCGGCACGCTTGATGTCGTGCAGATGGCAATGCTCCGGTCCGACACCGGGATAATCCAGTCCCGCTGAAACCGAATAAGTATCCAGAATATTGCCGGCATCCGTCTGCAGAAGCATCGTCTTGGAACCGTGCAAGACGCCCAGCCGTCCGCCGTTGATGGAAGCGGCATGCTCGCCGGTCTCAATCCCCTTTCCGCCGGCTTCGACGCCGACAAGCCGCACGCCCGGATCGTCCAAAAATCCGGCAAACAGCCCCATCGCATTCGATCCGCCACCCACACACGCAATGGCTTGGTCCGGCAAACGCCCGAATTTTTCAAGGCACTGCTTGCGCGCTTCGCGCCCGATCACACTCTGAAAATCGCGGACAAGCTCCGGATACGGGGCAGGTCCCGCAACCGTTCCGATGACATAGAACGTGTCGTCGCAATGGGTTACCCAATCCCGCAACGCTTCATTCATCGCATCCTTCAGCGTGGCGCTTCCTTCCGATACGGAATGGACCGTCGCCCCCAGCATTTTCATGCGCTGGACATTCGGTGCCTGGCGTTCGACGTCGATTGCTCCCATGTAAACGTCGCACGGCATGCCGAAGAGCGCGGCAACGGTCGCCGTCGCCACGCCATGCATGCCCGCCCCCGTTTCCGCAATCAGCCGCTTCTTGCCCATGCGCCGCGCTAGCAACGCCTGACCGATCGTGTTGTTCACCTTGTGCGCGCCCGTATGATTCAAATCCTCGCGCTTCAAGACAATCGTTGCACCGCCCAAATGCGTCGAAAGCCGACGGCATACCGTGAGCGGAGACTCCCGCCCGACGTAATCGTGCAGAATCTCCTCGAATTCTTTCTGGAATGCAGAATCCGTCTTTGCTTCTTCGTATGCGACCGACAACTCGTTCAATGGAGCCATCAGCGTTTCGGCGACATATTGGCCGCCGTAGATTCCATAATGCGTTTTCATGTTTCTATTGTTCTTGTCCAATCAATTCCTTGAGCTTTCTGCCGGGCTCCTGCGCCCGCATCAGAGCCGTACCGACCAAAAAGCCGTCCGCTCCCGCCGCCAAAGCCGCTTGCAACGCCGCCGGCGTATGCATGCCGCTCTCCGCAATCCGAATGCGGTCCGACGGAATCTTACCTAAAAACGCCTCCAAAAGGGAGACGTCCGTCGAAAAGGTCCGCAAATCACGGCAATTCACCCCGATAATCTCGCATCCCAAATCGACCGCACGGCAAATCTCCCGCTCGTTGTGCGTCTCGACCAATGCCCGCATCCCATAGCTGCGGGCAAGCGCATGGAGCGCGCCCAACTCCCGGTCGTTCAATACGGCGGCAATCAGCAATACGGCATCCGCACCGGCCAGACGAGCCTCCGCAATCTGATACGGCGTCGTCAGAAAGTCCTTGTACAAAAGCGGAACCCCGACAAGCGGCCGCACCCGCCGCAAGTACGCCTCATCGCCTAAAAAACGATGCGGCTCGCACAAAACCGACAATGCGGACGCACCCGCCCGACTCAATTCCGTCGCCAATGCCTCCGGACGGAAATCCTCCCGGATCATGCCTTCCGATGGCGAAGCGCGCTTCAACTCGGCAATGACATGCAGCCCCGGACCCCTAAACGCCGCCGCAAAATCAAGCGGTGCGTCCGGAAGCGCGCCGATCCGGGCTTCCAATTCCCGGAACGGCACGGTTTCTTCCCGTTCCTGCGCATCAAAACGGCGCTGTGCGCTCAATTTCTCCAAAATGTCCATCGCAAACCCTACGAAACAAGTTGCTTGAGCTTCTCGAGAGCAGCGCCGGAATCAATGGAACGGGCGGCAATCGAAAGCCCTTCTTCCAATGTTTTCGCACGATCGCCGGCAACAAGCGCCGCCGATGCGTTCAAACAGGCCGCAAGTCGGTACGGCCCCTTTTCCTTGCCCTGCAAAACGGCCATCGTCAAAGCCGCATTTTCCTCCGGCGAACCGCCGCGAATCGATTCCATGGGATACGTTGCGCCAAAAACCTTCTGCGGCTCGAACGTAAACTCCTTCACGGTTCCGTCCGCAAACAGCTCCGTCACCCGCGAGGCACCCGACAGCCCCAATTCATCCAGCCCGTCCGGTCCGCAGAAAATCAGCGCATGCTTCGTGGCAGACGCCTGCAAGACGCCCAAATACAACGGCGCCACATCCGGTGAATAAACCCCTAACGCATGGCGCCGGACGCCGGCGGGATTCGTCAACGGCCCCAATAAATTGAAAACCGTGCGGAACGGCAACTGCTTGCGGACAGGCGCCGCATATTTCATGGCAGGATGAAACAGATTGGCAAAACAGAAGCCAATGCCGTTTTTCGCAATGGACTGCTCGACCTCGGCGGCCGTTTTGGCGAGATCGTAGCCGAGCGCGGCAAGACAATCCGCCGCACCGCTGCGCGAGGTGCTGGCACGATTGCCGTGCTTGGCAATCACAACCCCCGCACCGGCCGCGATGACGGCCGCCGTCGTGGAGACGTTGAAGGTGCCGAATCCGTCTCCGCCAGTGCCGACGATATCGACCGCATCCGCCGGCGCCGCAATCTTGCAGCTGGCGCCGCACATGGCACGGGCCGCCCCCGTCAGCTCGCTGATCGATACGCCTTTGATGTGCAATGCCGTCAAAAGCGCCGCCGTGCGGACTTCTCCGGCTTCGCCTGCCATGATTTCGGTAAAGGCGCCCTCCGCTTCCTCCGCGCTGAGCGTTTCTCCGCGAACGGCTTTGTTGATACTCTCGGTAATCATGCTTTCAGTTCTCCGTTTACAAGGTCCAAAAAGTTTTTGAGTTGCCGGAACCCATCGGGCGTTCCAATGGATTCCGGATGGTATTGAAGTGATTCGATCGGATAGGTCTTGTGGCGAAGTCCCATGATTTCGCCGTCTTCCGCAACGGCCGAAATGTCAAAACAGCCGGGTAGCGTTTCGCGTTCCACCGCAAGAGAATGGTAGCGCATCACGTCCGGATGCTCGGGCAACCCTTTGAAAAGCCCGCGCCCGTCATGATCCAGCCTGCTCGTTTTGCCGTGCATCAGCCGCTTGGCCGGAACAATCCGCCCCCCGAACGCCTGCGCAATGGATTGGTGCCCGAGACAAATGCCCAGCAACGGTACGCGCCCGGCAAACGAACGGACCGCCTCCAAGGTGACCCCCGCCGAATCCGGATTGCCGGGGCCGGGCGAAAGAACAAGCGCCGACGGATGTAGCGCGTCAATCCCCGCAACGTCAATGGCATCGTTCTTTACGACGCGGACCTCCGCCCCCAACATGCCAAGCTCTTGCACGATGTTGTACGTGAAGGAATCGTAGTTGTCGATCAGTAAAATCATTTCCCGTCTCCTTTCTACAGCGTTGCGGCAAATCGAGCCGCTTCGAAAATCGCCTTGGATTTGTTGACCGTTTCCCGATACTCGAGAACCGGATCGGAATCGGCGACAATGCCCGCACCGGCACGCATCACGAGCTTGCGCCCTTCCAAAATCATCGTGCGAATCACAATGGCAAAGTCCATGTCGCCCGTATAGCTGAAGTAGCCCGCCGCTCCGCCGTAAATGCCGCGCGGCGATTTCTCGAACGCGGCAATGAGCTCCATCGCCCGTACCTTCGGAGCACCCGTCAATGTGCCCGCCGGAAAGGCCGCTTCCAATAAATCGAAGGCGTCCATCTTTTTCCCATCCAATTTGCCCGTTACCGTCGAAACCAAGTGCATGACATGCGAATACCGCTCCACTACCGCGTATTTCTTGACTTCGACCGAACCGGTTTCGCAAACACGCCCCAAATCGTTGCGCCCCAAATCAACCAGCATCACATGCTCCGCACGCTCCTTCGGATCGCTGAGCAACTCCTGCTCCAGACGCGCATCCTCTTGCTCGTTCTTGCCGCGCGGCCGCGTCCCGGCAATGGGACAGGTCGAAGCAACGCCTTTCTCAAGCTTCACCAACTCCTCGGGAGAAGACCCGATCAACGTGCGATTTCCCAATTTGAGGAAAAAGTTGTACGGCGAAGGATTGACCATGCGAAGCGCCCGGTACAGCGAAAGCGCCGGAATATCCGTCTCGGCCGTGAATTTCTGCGACGGGACAATCTGGATCACCTCCCCGGCTTGAATGGCCGCTTTGCACGCCTTCACGATTCCCGTGAATTCCTCCTGCGTCATTTCCGGCTTGAAAGCGCTGATCGTGCCTTGCCCCCGCTCCGGACGCTTCTCCATGTACCGCGCAATCGACTTCGCACTCAACAGCCGCTCCTCGATCTCGCCAATCGAACGCATGGCCTGATCATACGCATCCCGCGCCGTGGCACCGTCTTCTACGCCCGTTACTTTGGAGACGATCACCGTCTGTCGGACGGCATCGAAACTCAGAAGCGTGTCCGTGACCAAAAAGGCTGCCGTCGGCGTTCCTTCCTCGCGCGTGAGCCCTATGCGCGGAATGAAGGTCTTGACGACGTCGTACGCAAAATAGCCGATCGCACCTCCTTGAAGCGCCGTCAACTCGGGAGCCGGAAAAAACGGCCGCCCCGAAACCATCTGCCGAAGCGACGGCATCGGATTCTTTCCGTCCCGCTCGAAAAACGTCGCATACGGATCGATCCCCAAATAGGAATACCGCCCGACATGCTCGCCGCCCGCAACGCTTTCCAGCAGAAAGACGGATTCGTCGTCCGCCGCACGGGTCAAAACGGAAACAGGCGTTTCACGATCCGCCAGAAACTCCCGGAATACCGGCGTCCGCGCTCCATCGGCCGTTCGCCGAACAAATTCTTCAAATGACAATTCCTTCAACATGGTTCGATTCCTTTTTCTTCTCAAAACCGATTTGCGATTCGAAAACGATTGCTTGTTGTTGCTGTTCTTTGCGCATCCGCCCGGATGCCGGTTGACGAAAACAAAATGCGCGGGTCAATCTTCTCCGTGAGACCGACCCGCGCTTTCCTTTGACATGCCGTTTTGTTCACAAAAACGCTCCGGAAAGGACAGATCGGAATCCGCCCCGCCACCAACGATTCTTTTCAAAAACGATTTTCATGTTCATTCGGATGTTCTTATCAATAGAAACATTGCCCCGTATTGTACGGAAACAATCGCTCTTGTCAATACGCTTTCCCAAAAAAAATGCGCCCCTCCATCGTACGTCCGCGCCGCCACGCCCTCGGTCCGCGCCGCCCCCGCCGGAAACGCGCCGGACGGGCGATGCATTTGCCCGAACGGATGGCTTTTGATACGATTCGATACTCTTAACACGTGCTTTTTATCATCAGGCAATCATGAATAACGAGAATACCGAGTCCTCAACCCCTCAACAGGAAACCGCCGGCAACAAGGCGACCGACTACCGCGCCATCCGTATCGAAAATATGCGCAAACTCGAGGCCGCAGGATATCAGCCGTTCGGACAGGCCTTCGAACGGACAGGAACCATTGCCGAAATTCGCACCGGTTGGGTGCCGCCGGCCGCAGACGCCGCCCCGGAGACAATTCTGCCGCAACAGGTCGCGGCCGCCGGACGTTTCATGGGACGCAGAGATATGGGAAAAACCGTATTCGGAGATTTGCAAGACGGTTCCGGTAGAATCCAACTCTTTATCAACGCCAAAAACATGGGCGCCGAAGCGTTCGACGCCATGCGCAATCTCGATTTGGGCGACCATATCGGCGTGGAAGGCCCTCTGTTTACGACCCGGACCGGAGAACTCTCCATTCGAGTCGTCCGCTGGACCCTCCTCAGCAAGGCCTTGCGCCAGCCGCCGGAAAAATTCCACGGCTTGCAGGATACGGAGGACCGCTATCGCATGCGCTATCTCGATCTGATGTCCAATCCGGAATCGCGGGAGCGGTTCAACAAGCGCATCGCCATCGTTCGCTCGATCCGGCGCTATCTCGAGGATCGCGGCTTCCAAGAGGTCGAAACCCCGATGATGCAACCCCAGCCGGGCGGCGCCGCCGCTCGCCCCTTCACGACGCACTACAATGCGCTGGATTGCACCATGTACATGCGAATCGCACCCGAACTCTATCTCAAACGCTTGCTCGTCGGCGGATTCGACAAGATTTTCGAAATCGGCCGCGATTTCCGCAACGAGGGTCTCGACCGTACGCATAACCCGGAATTCACCGTCATGGAACTCTATCAGGCATACGCCGACCGCACGGCAATGAAGGAGCTCCTCGAAGGATTTATCCCCAATGCGTGCGACGAAGTGCTCGGTACCCGCAAGGTTCCGTACGGCGACGCAGAAA
The DNA here is from genome assembly GCA_016295275.1 of Kiritimatiellia bacterium. Classification (GTDB taxonomy): domain Bacteria; phylum Verrucomicrobiota; class Kiritimatiellia; order RFP12; family UBA3636; genus JAEDLN01. The sequence goes on along the minus strand of JAEDLN010000013.1, from coordinate 7,131 downwards.
TCGATTTTACGCCGCCCTATCGCGAAGCCTCCTACCCCGCGCTGATTCGCGAGAAAATGGGAGAGGATTGGTTCGATTTGCCGATCGAAACGGCGCGGACCCGCGCCGCCGAAGCCGGTCTGGACGTCAATCCCGCTTGGTCGATGCTGGAGCTGTCCCACGAGGTATACGACAAACTGATCGAACGGACGTTGTTCCAGCCGACATTCGTCGTCGATATTCCTCGCGAATACATCCCGCTGGCAAAAACACTCCCGGATCAGCCCTCCGTCGCCAATGCGTTCGAATTCGTCGTCGCCGGACGCGAACTCTGCCCGGGCTACACCGAACAGAACAACCCCATCGCTCAACGCGAAGCGTTCGAACACCAAGCCGGCGAAGATACGGAAAAAATCGATGAAGATTTTATCCGCGCCCTCGAATACGGCATGCCGCCCGCAGGCGGCATGGGTATCGGAATCGATCGCCTGGTGATGATGCTGACGGGAACCGAGGTCATCCGCGATGTCATTCTGTTTCCGCAACTGAAACAATAGCATGCGGAGTCGTCCCCCGCGGACAACAACGCTTTTGCCGTATGGCAGCAAGCCCCGTGCTCGCTTGTCGTGCGGCTTTCCTTTTCCCCGGGTCTCTTTTCTCACATGAAGCTACCACCGCTGTTTCGTAAAGGAATCGTCGACGCCCTTCCGGTTTTCGCCGGCTATTTTGCCGTTGTGTTCGCAATAACGGCCGCCGGAATGGCGAAGGATATCCCCTTGTGGGGACAGCTGCTCTCGGCTCTGATCAACTTCTCCGGAACCGGTCAGACCGTCCTCGTTCAACTGTACGGAAACGCCGGCATTCTTTCCATTGTCCTGACCTGCCTTGCGCTCAATATGCGCTACCTCTTGATGGCATTGGCAATCTCGCAACGCATCGCTCCGGGAACCGGTCTTGCGAAACGATGCCTCGTCGCAATGGGTATTACCGATGAAATCGTCGCCGTCTCCCTCTTGCAAAAGCAACCGCTTGCATTTGCCTATATGCTGGGATTGACGACCTGCTCGCTCCTCGGTTGGCTCGGCGGAACGGTCTTCGGCGGTCTGGGCGCCCATCTCCTGCCTTCTTCCGCCATCGCGCCGCTCCGTCTCGCGCCGTATGCAATGTTCGTGGCCATCATCCTGCCCGCCGCACGAAAAGACCGGCCCGTTCTGTCCTGCGTCCTGCTCGCCATTGTCTTCAACCTTCTCTTGCACCTCCTGCCGTCCGATATTCGCCCGTCCGGCGCATCCTGCATGCTGCTCTCGGGAATCGCTGCGGCAGCCGTCGGAGCCGCCCGCTCACCCGGGTCTTCGCAGGAACACGATGGAACCGATTCGCTTCCGGAAGGGAATCGCTCATGAGTTCGAATGACCTTCTTCTGCTCGTGCTGGCAATGGCGGCAACAACCTACCTGCTCCGCGTTTCGCCGTTCATCCTCTTCCGGAAACCGATCCGGAATCCGCGGATCGTGGCGTTTATCCAAATCCTACCCTACTCGATTCTGGCCGCTATGGTGATTCCCGACGCCTTTTCCGCTACGGAAACGGAGGGTATCCCCGCAAACGTCTCGACCGTTTCCTCCATCGCCGGCATGCTCGCCGCTTTCATCCTTGCCCGGCTGAATCGTTCTTTGCCGACCGTTGCCGCCGGTGGCGTCATCGTCGCGTGGCTCGCTCAACAGTTGCTTCTTTCCTAAGCCCCCCCTTTCCGCCTCGCATGAATCCCGAATCAATTCCCTCGCCGAAAGCGTTTCTTCTCGATTTGGATGGAACGGTTTACAAAGGCTCTTCCCCTATTCCCGGCGCAACCGAAACAATCAACGCCGCACAACAGGCGGGTATTCGCTGCCTTTTTATCACCAACCGCTCCAACCGTCCGCGGGAGATCGTACGCGACCAACTGCGCGCACAAGGCATTCCCTGCGATACCGAAGATGTCGTCACAACCGCCGAAACCACCGCCCGGTACTGCCGCTCCGGCTCCGCCTACGTCATCGGTGAAACAGGGCTCTTGCAAGCCTGCCGCGAACAGGGACTCTCCATCGCAGACGACCGGGCCGACGCAACCGATTGGGTCGTCGTTTCAATCGATCGGAATTTCACCTACCGAAAACTGCATTCCGCCATGCGCCTGATCCTGAATGGCGCTACTTTCGTCGCAACCAATATCGATGCGCGCCTTCTCCTCGATGGCGGCCCCGTCCCCGGAACCGGTACCATCGTCTCCGCCGTGCAATTCGCAACCGGAAAAACCCCCATCGTCATCGGAAAGCCTTCTCCCCACCTCTTCAACGACGCCATCCGGCAACTCGGCATCCGCCCCGAAGAAGCGCTCGCAATCGGCGATAATATCCATACCGATATCGCAGCCGGAACCGCCGCCACTATCCCTACCGTCCTGTTGCGGACCGGTTTCTCCGCAACGGAGCCGTCGACCGCCACGTATACCTGCGACGGATGGTCGGATCTGGCCGCCGCTCTCCGTCTCGCCTGACTCCCCCACATTTCGCCACGCCCGCCGCAAACCCGTCGTTCCGCGCCGCCGTCGATTATGCTATCATCGCGGCATGAGAGCGTTATCTGTCGCGAAATCAACCGCATTGGAAGGCTTGCAGTCGCCCGTGGCACTGCTGCTGACCCTCGCTTGCGTGGAGCTGACCGCCCTCCAACCTCTTTTGCAACTGCATACCTTCGGGGATTCGGTGAGGCTGGCACGGGATTGCGGTCTTGCATTCCTCTTGTTCTCCGGTGTCCTTGTCTGCGCTTCTACGTCCGGCTGTACGCTGGCCGCCGATCTGCGCTCCGGAATCGCCGCTACCGCATTGGCAAAGCCAATCCGACGCTTCGATTACCTCATCGGAAAATGGCTCGGCTCCTGCGCGGTTGCCGCCGTCTTTGCATGGAATGCTCTCTGGAGTACGATCCTGGCATGCCGGACGGCCGAAGCATACGTCGAAACGGCACGATCGGCCGGTGAAATGCGCGATCTGCTCTGCGGAATCGTTTCCGTCTCGCTCCCCCTTCTCGCCCTCGCCTTTGCCGCCCTTTTCCATGCCTGGCGGGCACGGCGATTCGCCCTTTCTTTTTTTGCCGCCCTCTCTCTGCTGCAACCCCTCGCTTCCCTCGCTCTGCTCGGATGGTTCGCTCGAGACGGCTCCCCGGCCCTCCGCTGGAACCCGGCAATCGATCCCGATCTCTTTCCGGCCGGATTTTTCCTGCTCCTGCTGCTGTTGATCTTTTGCGCCGTCTCAACGTCCCTGTCCGTCCGCCTCCAAACCGCCCCCGCCGCCGCTTTGTCCTTTTTCCTGCTGCTCTCCGGGTTCCTGGCCGATCGATTCGCCTCCGCCGGAACATTCGGCGCCTGCATCGCCGCATTCCTTCCGAATGTCCAGGAATTCTGGCTGGCCGATCGATTCGCCGACGGATTCGCATGCTCGCCGGAACGTCTCTTGCTGACAACGCTTTACACGCTTTTCTATTCTTCCGCCGTGCTCTCGATCGGCCTTCTCCTGTTCCGAAACCGGGATATCCAATGAACCGCTTTCCGATGAATGCCCAAAACCAATCCCCGCCACGCGATGAAACCCGGCCGGTCCTTGAAGCCGAACACCTCGAAAAGACGTTCCTCGATTTCTGGAAACGTCCGCGGGTAAAGGCTGTCGCAGATCTCTCCTTCTCCGCTTTTCCCGGAGAGGTGCTCGGTTTGCTCGGTCCGAACGGCTCCGGAAAATCCACAACCATCAAAATGCTCTTGGGACTTTTGCGCCCCACCGCAGGCTCCGTCCGCCTGTTCGGCCTCGCGCCGGATACCCCGCAGGCACGCGCCCGAATCGGATACCTTCCCGAACTTTCCAATCTGCACAAGTTCCTTACGCCGCGCGAAACGCTCGACTACTACGGCGGGCTCTTCGGCCTCTCCTCCGCCAAACGCCGCGAAACGATACCATCCCTCCTCGATCGCGTCGGAATCGCCCGCAAGGACGCCGACCGCGCAATCGGCGAATTCTCCAAGGGAATGGCTCGCCGCGTCGGTCTCGCTCAAGCCCTTCTCAACAATCCCGAACTCGTCATCCTCGACGAGCCGACATCCGGCCTCGATCCTATCGGCCGCCATGACGTCAAGGAAATGATCCGAGAACTGCGCAAGGAGGGAAAAACCATTCTCCTTTCTTCCCACCTGCTCGGCGAAGTCGCCGACGTCTGCACCCGAGTGCTGATCCTCGTCTCGGGACGCCTCCACGCCGAAGGCCCCCTCGATACGCTGCTCCGCCAAAACGACTGCTGCCGCTTTACCGTCAATGGCATCGCGCCGGATCGAATCGATGCGGCAAAAGCCGCTCTCGAACCTTTCGCGCCCAATGGCGTCCGGGTCGATCGCCCGTCCGTTCCTCTGGAAGATTTTTTCCTGGATGCAATCCGGAAAGCCAACGCAACACCGGGAACCCAACCGCATGATGAGTAAATTCCTCTCCGGCATCCAAGCCGGCTTCATGCTCGGTATTCGGGCTCCTCTCCGCTCCCGGCTCGTGGCAACGCTCCTTTTCCTGCTCGCCGTTACCATCATCGTCTTGCCCCAAAACCTCGTGACAGACGGTACGGATGCCGGCTTGCTGAGAATGCTGCTGACATGGACGCTCGGCTCGGCCGTAACCCTCCTCTCCATCGCCACGCTCTGGGCCGGATGCGCCGTTATTTCCGGCGATATCGAAGAAAAACGATACGTCCTGACCGCAACATCGCCTGCACGACCCTTTTGCGTCTTCCTCGGTCGCTGGCTCGGGCTCGTCGTCCTCAACGCTTTGTTGCTGACGGCCGTTCTCGGTTCCGTCTACGTCCAAGTGCGCTTGCGCGGGCTCGGTCCCGAACAGACAGGCGTTCTTCGCCTTCTCCCGCAAGATCCCCTTTGTCTGCAAGAGGAAGCCGATCGCCTCTACGCGACGATCTTTCCTACGCAACAACCCGATTCCCCCGAGGCCGTCCGGGCCGCAATTCTGCGCGATCTCAAAGGACCTCTTCATCTTCCCCTGGAACCCGGAATGGAACGCCGCTGGCGCTTCTTCCTTCCCGATTCTTCCGCCTCGCCCGAACAACCCATTCGCGGAAAACTGCGCTATCTTACCGCCTACGGAAGCACGCAAACCGTCAACGCCGTTCTCGAATGCTTCGATCCGGATGGAAACCGGATCTTTTCGCAGCCATTGGACGATCATCGCGGTTTGCTCGTCTTCGAAATTCCGCCTTCCCTCCGAAACGGGTTGCCTGCCCTTACCGTCGTTCTGCGAAACAGCGAACCGTCCCAATCCGGCAATACCCTGCTGATCCGACACAACGACGCGCTGCAACTCTTCCTCCCGTACGGGGGACTGGCGCGAAATCTTTTCTTCGGCGGTATCGCCTGCCTCGCCCTCCTCGCGCTGCTCGCCGCCGTCGGCATCGCCTGCGGATGCTGCCTCTCGTTCCCTGTAGCCGCTTTTGCCGCTTCCGCTCTCTGCCTCATCGCACTCGTCGCCGGAAACCCCGATTTCTCCAATCCGGATGAGGCCGCCCACTCGCACGGCACGTCAACTACCTCGATGCTCGCCGAACACCTCGAATCGCTCTCCCGCTCCGTTTCCGCCGGTACCAATTCGCTCCTCTCCCCAATGCGAAAACTGCAGGTTTTCGATCGACTCGGAGATGGTATCGCGCTCGAGCCGCAGGATGTCCTTTGCGCATTCGCGATTACCGGCTTGCTCTACCCGGTGCTGCTGGCGCTCCTTTCCTCCGTTCCTCTCCGCCGGCGCGAACTCTGACCCGCCCCCCAAAAAACGCCATACGGCATGCGTCGTCCGAGGGAAAGAAACCGACCCCCTGCTACCGGGAAATCGTCGAGAGCGCCGCAACCTTGCGACACCGCTCGACCGAATCCCGGAGCCACGCTTCTACCGTCACGCCCTTGCCACTGGGTTCCCGATAGCTGAGTTCGAAATTGAGCGGTCGCGCACACGATGGGGAGGCATCGACGATCCGAATCAGCCGCTCCCAATCGATCGTCCCGAAAAACGGCGGCTGATGCTGGTCGCCATGCCCGTCGTTGTCATGCAAATGAAGCGCGAAAAGACGCTCCTTGTGCGCCTCGATCTTCTCCAATCCGATCGGAGGTGTTTCACTCCAACTGATGTTGCCGTGCCCGGAATCGTAGCAGAGTCCGACGGCATCCGCCGGATACTCCTTCAAAATCGTTTCCAGAAAAACCCAATTGTCCTCCGGCATGTTCTCAAGCGCCAATGGTACGCCAAGCGCTTGGCATTCCGGAACAAGCGTATCGAGCGAACGGCGCAAGGCGTCAAACTTCCGGTTGGCGCCATAATCCCCCTCTATCTGCTCTTTCGTGAAGGTATCCCGCAAAAAGGGAACGTGCATCACAAGCGAACCCTCGCCATGCAACATCGCCATCATCCGAAGCCGATTGCGAACCAACTCAACACCCGACTCGCGATACGTTTCACACGGCGAATACCACGAAGAAATCTCCCCGCTGGCACCGCCGTCGCTGCCATGTATGTCAAGAAGCCGGATGCCGGTCTGCTTGAGCAACCCGGCAAGATACGCCAGCTCGCGATCGCTGTACAAATGGTCCGTATTCCACTCATGGCACCACATGATGTGGCTTACGCCATTCTCCGCCAAAAGCCTCAACGCACGCCCCGGATCGCCATGACTGCCGTCAAAATCCGTTGTAATGGAAACCGCTTCTTTCATATTCTTCTCTTTCCTCCTTGATCCGTCCCGTTTGTACCTTCAAACCTCGTCGACAGGCGTCCGAAACAATGCGAGAATAACAAAAAACAATCCATTCCGAAAGCGCCCGGCCCCCTCGCGCCCTACTCGCGCGCCCCCGCCGCGCGCTCCCCCTCGTGTCCCGTTGCGGCGCACCGCTATTACACCCGCTCATTACCCGTGCGGCGCGATGGGGACATCGCGCCCTACCGCCATTACACCCGCAAAAATCACCCCCCGCCGTACTCGCTCCCCAGCGCGCCGCATCGCCTGTTTCGGCTCGCCTCCGCCGCCGCCCCCTCTACGACGCAAAAAATCTTTGTGTTCCTATACATCCCGCCCCGTCGCTCTT
>JAEDLN010000201.1 GCA_016295275.1 Kiritimatiellia bacterium | reverse complement strand
CGGAGCATTTCCACAACTTCGCCCGCACGCTCGCCGCAAGCCGCGTAAATCACAATGTCAACCTGCGCAAACCGCGATGTCGTCTGCTGCAAAACCGTCTTTCCGGCACCAAACGGCCCGGGAATGCAGTACGTGCCGCCCAAGCCGACCGGGAAGAAGGTGTCGATCGAACGAATCTGCGTCACCATCGTCTTTTCCGGACGAAGCCGCTCCGCAAAGCAGGTAATCGGCACCTTGACCGGCCAACGCTGCAGCATCTTGACCGTCTCTTCCTTGCCGGCATCGTTGACGAGGACCGCTACGGCCTCTTCGATCGTGTAATCTCCGGCGGCGACAACCGACTTGACCTTCCAGAGCCCTTGGAGCCCGAACGGCGCCATGATGCGGTGCTGGAACATGCCCTCCGGAACCGTGCCGATCGTATCGCCGGCCCGTACCACGTCACCGACTTTCGCAACCGGCGTAAAGGCCCATTTTTTGTCGCGCGGAAGCGCTTCGATGTACTTGCCGCGCTGCAAAAAGAAACCAAAGTTTTCCGCCAGCTTCGGAAGCGGATTCTGCAACCCGTCGAATACCTGCGTCAACAAGCCGGGCCCCAATTCGATCGAGAGGAGCTGGCCCGTAAACTCGACTTCGTCTCCGGCCGCCAAACCCGACGTATCCTCGAATACCTGCATATCGCAAACACGATTGCGAATGCGGACGATTTCGCACATCAAACGCGTCTCACCGACAATCGCATAACCGATTTCGTTGAGGGCAACGGCATCTTCAAACGCAACCGAAATCAGGTTGCCGTTGATGCCGGTGATTTTTCCTTTGCTGCTCATGGATTCAGACCTTTCAAAATGACAAAACCGGGCTAGATATTCTTATCAAGTGAGACGGCTTCGGCAAATGCGCACAACCGCGCATCGCCCTTTTCGGCATCGACCGCCGCCAGCCGGACGGCCAGCTGCAATCGCAACCCGTATGCGAAAATCGCTTCCGCGGAAAAAGGATCGCGCCCGGCTAGCTCCTCCGCCCAATCCCACCGGATCCGCGCCAAGGCAAGCTCCCGCTTCAAGGGATTCTCTTCCTGAAAAGCCGCCGCAACCGCCGTTTCAAGCGCAACACTCCACCCTTCGTGCGGATGAAGCCACTTCGAAGCGTCGGCCGCGGGGGCGGTACCGCGATCGCCGCCCTGCCGGACCGCAAGACGCGCCGCCCGCTGACGCGCCACCGCATTGCGGAGCTGCGTGTCGACGGCTCGCCAGGCGCGTACGTACGAATGGCGATTCTCCCCGCCGTCCAACAACGCCGCCAATGCGGCATTGTCCGAAGCCGAAAGATGTTCCGCACACGACGCCCGAAAGGCATCCAGGCTCATCGCCGGACCCTCGCCAAACCGCTGGAGCGGAAGGGTTGCCGCAAAATAGGGGTATGACATCGCCCCCTCCTTATTTGCCGCTCTCGCTCAAGAGCTTTGCCAAAGAAGGACGAAGCGTTGCCGTCATGGCTTCCAAAACGGATTGCGCCGTGAAACTGTGCTCGATGCGGCCTCCGTCCATCCGGACGCTGATGCCTGCACCGACATCCTGATCCGCAACGACCTTCAGTCCGCCTTGAACGGCCGCGCCCAGCTTCGTACGCGCAAACGCAAGCAACGCTTCCGCATCCGCCGGCGCAACATGCACCTCCGCACCGGAAACGTCGCCCAGCTGCTCCACAACCTTCAAGAGGTAGGTTTGCAGAAAATCGCCCGTGAGCGTCTTGCCGACTTCATCCAGCAAAACCCGCGACAGGGTGTCCGAAACCGCTTGACGAACCCCGAGAACAATGTCGCGGGCTGCTTGCCGGATCGATTGCTCCGAACGGCTAAGCAATACCGCGGCATCCGATTCCGCCTTGTGGTTCAATTCCGCAACCTTGCGCTCCGCATCCGAAAGAAGCTCCGCGGCTTTCTTCTTCGCCTCCGAAATCAATTCCGCGGCCTCCGCATTCGCTTTTTCAATGCCTTCCCGCTGAATTTTCTCCAGTAACGATTGCAATTCTTCTGCCATGCTGTCATCTCCTTGCCTTCCGTCCGAAAGACGAAAGACCCGTAACGTTAAGAATGCCGGAATTCTCCCACATACGGAGGATTTCGTCAAGTAGTCAAGGTACATTAAATATTTCCGGGAAATCTGTCCGAATCCCGGAAAAATCCGTCCGTCCCTCGCGTTTATTCCGCCGCCGGAGCGGATGCCGGATGCTCCCGGTCCCGTACGTAAAGCCGAAGCGTCGTGCGCTGCTGCCCAAACGAGGGTACTTCCGCGACAGGCTTTCCGAACCGCCTTTCCAATGCCGACAGCAACGCTTGGCGCGTTTCCCCGGGAACCGGATCGGTCGACGGGCAGGCAATGGCAAACGTATACCCGCTCACGGCGGCTACGGCCGCCGGGGTCGTTTCCAATGCCCGGACAAGCGTTGACGGCGTGTGGCAATGGTGCTTGCGCGCTTGCTCGTCCGACAGCCCGGGGAAGAGCGAAAACGGTCCCATTTCCATCCCCGGCTCTACGGGACAGCCCGCCTCGACCGCCAAATACGCATCTTGCGCGAACAGCGGCGCCCCTTCCGGATTGTTGGCGCGAATCCATGCCCCCGCGTCCCGCAAGCGGAATACCTGCGGAATCGCATCCGTCGTAAACCAAAACAGATGCTGCTCCCCGCCGACCCATTTCATGCAAAGCGGAGAGGCCAGACAGAAACAGGCGGCCGCCGATAGCGCCGACAGCGCAAAGCGCGTCCGCAACTCCGGCAATCGGAGACAGAGACACGTCCCGAAAAAGAGCGCGCCGACCGGAAGGACCGGCGTATTGTAGTCATTGTACGGAAACGGCGTCAGCAAATGCACGAGCGTCATCGCCGCAAACGCAACCCCCGCCCCGCGCACCATCGGTGGCAAGGCATGCCATCTCAGCCGCCCCGGCAGCACCGGAATCAAACACGCCGCCAGAAACAGCGGATACGCCCCTTGCAAGGATAACGACACAAAGCCCGCACGCAGAACGAGCCATCCCATCAAGCCGGATCCGCTCCGCGCCGTATGATACGACTGCGAAAAGAAAAACCGCTCCGCCTCCGTGAGGAGAATCGTTCCGTAAACGGGCAACAGAAACAACAGACAGCCGATCGCCATCCAAAACGACGGACACTGCCGCAGACGTCTCGTTTTGCGCGCCGCAATGTCATCCGCAAGCAATACCGCCCACAAGGACGCGGCAACGACGCAAAGCGAAATGCGCGTCCCCGCCGCCGCCGCAAAACAAATGCCCGCCGTCAGACCCTTGTACCATGCCAAATCGCGCGTCGCCAACAGCCGAAACCCGAGACTCAGCAACAAGGCCGAAAGCGCATAGGTCTTCGTAATCGCCGTAAACGAATTGAAGTCGGGCAAAAAGGCCGTCAGCGAAAAAACCGCGAAAAAGACGGCGCCCCCCTTTTCGCGATGCGTCTCCGATACCGCAATCCGCGCAGCGTCGGCCGCTAAAACCGCCGCCAAAAATCCAAACGCCGCAGAGAGAAAACGCCCGCCCAAAACGCCCATGCCGCCCCAAAGCGGATGCAGCCAGGCATAGACAAACGGAAAAACAGGTCCTTGCGTGAAGAGAAAATCGCGATACGGAACTTGTCCGCGAAGGGCGACATTCTGCGCGGCGAGCAAATACCAGCCTTCATCCTGATTGAGCGGCGCAAACACGGCGTTGACGAGCCAGTACGCCAAGCCGCCGCACAATGCCGCAAAAATCCAAAACCGCCAGTCGGAAAAAATCGTTCTGCCTGTTCGCATGATAAACGTGAAAAGAGAAAAAAGGTCGGTCAATTGCAACGGAAAGGGTAGCAGAGTTCCGGTGCATTGGCTAGATGAAAAACCGAAACGCACAGGTCAGGCGTATGCGAATTGCCGCCCCCCCACCACCGGCTCGCGCCGCCGCGCGCGCCCCGCCGCATTGCCGCGCCCCGTGGTGCGGTCCCGTTGCCGCGCCCCACGCTCGTGTCCTGTGATCCGGTCCCGTTGCGGTAGGGCGCGATGTCCCCATCGCGCCGCCGCGCCATCGG
>JAEDLN010000200.1 GCA_016295275.1 Kiritimatiellia bacterium | reverse complement strand
CGCACCGCGCCGATGGCGCGGCGGCGCGATGGGGACATCGCGCCCTACCGCCACGAGACACGAGTGTGGAGCACGGCCACAGGACACGAGAGTGGGGTACAGCGAGGGGGTACGGCAACAGGGGAGGGAATCGGGGAGCCTTTTGCAGATTTTCGAGGTTTCGGTTCGAGAAAACGGCGGTTTTCAAGAAGAACGGTTTGCGCTATAATCAAAACGTTGCATTTGCGCTAGGTTCTATTCATTTTCATTCATGGCTGTACAAGATTTACGTTCCTATCAGGTCCGGTTCTATCAAGTTCTGTTCGGATTGGGGTTTGTCGCCCTTGCTCTTGTCGTTGTGAAGATGATGATGAGAGGAAATGTCAATCGGTTTGGAATGGCTGCGGCTATTGTCGCCGGCATTGCAGTCATCCTCGCCTTGGATAAGTATTATTGGGTTTTGTTTCCGCTACTGACAACTTTCGGGCTGAAAATTCCGGGGCTTCCGTTCAGCGGGGACGAGTTGGGGTGCATTGCCTTGATTGGGTGCTATTTTGTCCGGTTGGCCACAAAACGGTCTGGGCGAATTCGGTTCACGCGCGAGCTGTTGGTCGTTTATCCCATTTTCTTTTGGATTGTCGGCATTTGGTTTGCAAATCCGACAGGTTTGGCGATCTTTGGCAGCGAGACGATTGGCGCCCGATTTTACATCAAGATTTTGCTTGGCTTTTTTGTCATGCACGTCCTTTCGACATTTCCTTTTCATGAGAAAGAATGCAAAATCTTTTTTTCTGCATACTTTGTCGGATGTCTTTTTTCGACACTGATGAGGGCCGTATGGGGAGGTGTGTCAGAATCTCTGGAGACGGGGGAAGTGGGATCGCGCTATTATTTACTGGGTTTCTCCACTGTGTATGCGCTTTTGTTTTCCCGATATTCTCTATCGCATATACTATCTTCTTTCGGACTTTTTCTCACTATGTCCGGTACCGCTTTGGCAACGATTGCAACAGGAAAGAGAAAAGCATTTGCGTCTCTGTTGCTTGTTCCGCTCTTACGCGCGATTTTGACACGAAGAGACCGGATGCTGACGGCGGTTTGCGTCTTTGTCGCCTTTTTCTTCCTTTGTTTTTTCGTTGCCGGACATGGTTCATTGTGGGAGGTTCCAAGACCGGTGGTCCGCTCATTGGCGGTCGTATTCCCGTCCTTGCGAGATTCATCAAAGGGGATAGAAGGGACACGAGATACGTTTCGCGATGAGATGCAAAAGCTGGCGAAGGAGTCGATTCGTCAGCATCCATGGTTTGGCTTGAAAGGATTTGCATTGAATCGCAATAGCATGGTTTGGCTTCGCAGTGCGTCGAGCGGCTCAAATATGTTTGCGGGGCATGCGGCTGCCCGAAACTGGCATTCCCTTTGGCTTGGGTTAGCCGCCGATTTTGGCATCCCTGCCGTTTTTTTATACGGGGTGTTTGCCATCTATGCGTTTTTTTGGTCGATTCGGCTTGTCCGGAGCATACCGCGGGAAAATGTTTTCCAATTTGCAGTAACCTTCTATTATACTGCGGCTTATTTGCAAGGGTTGATTTTTGCTTATGGCTCCGGGCATTCGGCAACGTCACTTTATATATCATGGTCGCAGTATGGAATTTTGCTGGCCATTGCAAACGGTTTGAAAAAAGAGCGTGAAAGCACCTATCACCTTTCGTCCACATGAAAATCGTCCATTTTTCGCATGTTCCGATTCCGGAAGACGCCGTTCGCCAGTATCATGCAATGAATACCCATCTCGGGCGATGGGCGCTAAACCATGCGATTGCGCAGAAACGCGCCGGAATGGATGTTGAGGTTGTAACGATTGCGCACAAGGCAAGTTGCGATTTCATACGCGAAATTGACGGGGTTCGGGTCCATTTTCTTCGAACCTTCTATCCGTATCGGCATTTAACCTTTTATGCGGTGGATCAATTCCGGATGGCGCGGTATGCGAAAAAACTTTCGCCGGACTTGATTCATGCGCATGGAACGGAAAATGTTTTTGGATTGGCGGCGATTCGGACCGGGCTTCCGTTTTGCGTGACGGCGCAAGGACTTATGTTCCAGATTTTTCCGACGCTCGACCATCGGCCGAGCATTCACTACCGGGCGATTAAGGTTATGGAAGATTATGTCTGGAAACGGACTCGGTATGCGATAGCCAAAAGCGAGTATGTCAGCGATGCTTTGGCGGAAAAGTATCCGCATCTGGATTTATCGTTGATTCCCAATACCTACCAAGCGGAACTGGATCCGGTCTTGGAGGAAGGGAGGGCGTTGAACGGTCAAGCACGCGGACATTCGCTCGTTTTTGTCGGAACAGTCGATGAGCGCAAGGGCGTGCATTTGATTGCCGATGCATTGGAGGAAGTTGTGAAGCGCTATCCCGATACCGCATTGCATTTGGTCGGGAACCATACAACGGACGATGCTCCGGATTTTGCTTCCAGGAACGATTATGAAGCAATGCAGATTCGGCGATTGCGAAGCATGTTGGGTGAACGGTTGGTTCTCCACGGACGAGTTCTTCCGATCGCGCTTTTCCGGATATTGGATGGCTGTGCCGCTATTCTCGCTCCTTCCTTGGAAGAGATGTTCGGGAACCAGCTGATCGAGGGGTTGATGCGCGGCTGTCACGGTATCGTGACCGATCAAACGGCATTGGCCGAAAATGTCCGTCGTTTTGGAAATGGGACGATTGTTCCGCAAAAGGACTCGCCTGCTCTCGCAAAGGCGATTTGCGATTTGTTTTCGTCTCCACGGACGATTGCACAAGCGGAGGCTGCGCAAAACGCCATCCGAAATTACATGTCTCCTGCCGCCGTTGCGGAAAAGCATCGGCTGTTATACGAGCGGATTCTCCGGCAGAAATCGTGAGGGGCCGATTGCCGATGGTGGGGTAATGGCGTCATAGATGACGCCCAACAAAGATGACGCCAAACAATTGGCTGGGGCGAGCGGGGAGGCTATTTGCCGCAAAAGACGATTGAGCGGCAAGGATGGAACACAAAGGGGCGAGCCGCCAAGGATCCTCCCTATCGAACACCGCGTTGCGGTTGCGATAGGGAAAGCATGACGCTCAGCGAGGACGGGATGTTGGCACGAGTCGGCAGGTTGTTCGCGAATTTTGGTCAATCAGCCACTTGCGTTTCGTTTTGTTGGTGTGACTGATGTTGATCAAGGGGCGAAAGGCGCTTCAGGAAGCCGGCTGGATTTCCGCCCCAGATTTCGTTTTCGGGAACAGATTTTGCGACGACCGAACCGGCTGCGATGATGGCATTGTCTCCAATCGAGACGCCTTTGCAGATAATGGCATTTGTTCCGATGAAGACATTGTTTCCGATGAAGACAGGCGCTTTTTTGACATCCGCGCGGGTTTCTTTTCCGCCGGTGCGAACCGATGGATCGGTGCTGTGGAAATTCGTATCGAAGATTTGGACGCCGCCGCCGATCAGAACGTGATCTCCGATGGTTACGGAGTCATCTGCGATGATGGTGGCATTTGACATACCGACATGATTTCCGATAGTCAGTTTCCCCTTCGGACCGACCAAGATTCGGGATCCAGAAAGTCCCACTTCCGTATAGCGGATTCCGGTTCGGATATAGAAATGATCGCCGATCGTGCATTGACCGCCCAAAGAGACATTGATTCGAGGTGCTCCTACGGCGGTGAGATTCTTGCCGAATCGTATTCCATTGGCGAGAAGAACAAGTCGCGTGCAGATCGTCCAAAGAAGGGTCGCGGTACGGAGATGGAGCATTTTCAGTACTTTGCAGAAGCGCGTCAGGCAGTAGGAACAGATCATTGGTTTTGGAGGGTTGAAGTCGGGATCATTGACGGGGAAGAATCGGCAATGTTCAAGCATATCAGACTCGACCTTGTTTGGAAAAGGGGAGGGGGCCGCCAAGGGCGGTGACGGCCAAGCATCGCGCCCTACCGCGACGGGACGCGAGTGTGGGGGATGGCGACGGGGCGCGGTGTGGGGTGCGCGGAAGAGGCGTAGCGTGGGAATTTTGCGGGAGTAATGGCGGTAGGGCGCGATGTCCCCATCGCGCCGCCCGGGTAATGCGCGTGCG
>JAEDLN010000199.1 GCA_016295275.1 Kiritimatiellia bacterium | reverse complement strand
TACGATTGGAAACTGAAGCCTTCGCCACGCCGCTCCATCGGCAGACGCCACTGCAAAAAGGTCATGAACGGCACCAGGAAAAGACCGACGCCAAACCCCGCCGCAAACAGCAAAATGCCGGATAGCCAGACGGATAGCACCGGCGAAAGCAGTCCCAACAGCAGTACGCCGACAGAAAAGAGGGTCGTTCCAATCGGCATGACGCCAATATCCGGATCGCGCTTCGACAAATGACCGGAACCTAACGCCCCTAGAGAAATGCCGACCGAAAAGAAAATGGCAAGCGCGACCGATGCCTCCGCCCCCAACCGATAACGGGCTGCGGCAAATGAAATGATGTTGAGCTGCGAAAAGGTGACAACCATCGAAAAGACGACCGTCGCCAACATCGCAAGCGATAACATGCGCTGCGTGCGAATCCACCGATAGGTATTCAGCCATTGGCGAACCAAAAGGAAATCCGGATGGAGATCCGGACTGGCCGCCGGAACGCGCCAAAGCCGTCTCGAGGTGAAGACGCCGATCAACGCAAGCAAAACGCAGACAAACTGAGGCAAAAGAATCCCGAATGTTCCAAGCCCGGAGGATCGGCCGATCCCGGAAAGCATCGGTGCCACAATAATGCCGAACAACCCCGAAAGCGTAAAGTAAAAGATGATTTTCCCATTGGCGGAACCAAGACTTTCATCTTTGACCAGCTCGGGAACCATCGCCTCCTTTACAGGCTGGAAAAGCGCACTCTGAAGCGCCATCAAAAGCAGAAACACATACAGCAGCCATGCCGATCGAAAGGCTAGCGCCGGCAACGCGAGCAACATGATGACAAGCTCGGCATCCTTTAGCAACGTCGCCAGACGGCTCTTGCTGTAGCGGTCCGCCAAAAAGCCGGCAAACGGCGCCACCAACAAAAACGGAAGCGCAAAAATGCTAGTTGTCGCCGATAGCATCAAATCGGTCGAGGCAGGATTCAACCCTAACAGAAAAATCAGCACCGACATCCGGAAGAGCGAATCGTTGAGGCCGCCTAAAAACTGGGTCGCATTCAACCAATGCAGTGCCGCATCGCGGCGCCGAAACAAATCGGAAAAGTTCATGGACGACTCCTCTTCAATGGGTGGAAACGGAATGGTCGGCAGCGGCTTTTGCACAGGCCGCCTCCAACGATTCATAACAACTGTCGGGAACCATCAGATTCCCGTCGATACCGGTGCCGACAAACAGGTTGGGCTTGTTTTCTCCATGAAAATCCGACCCGCCCGTCGCAAACAACGAATTCTCTTTCGCGAGCTGCAACAGAAAATCGCGCTGCGATTCTCTGTAGTTGGTGTAGTGTACCTCAATGCCGGATAGGCCCTCCGAGGCCAATCCCGCTACAAATTCCCGAAGCTCTTCTCGCGTGAATTCCGTCTGGTAAGGATGCGCCATCACGACAACACCGCCGGCCTCGCGAACAAGCCGTATGCAAACGGCGGGGGGACTCCTGTACCGCTCCGCATAGGCCGGTGCCCCGCGGCGCAAATAACGCCAAAAGGCATCGCGAATGTCCCGAGCATAGCCCTTGCGAACAAGTGCGGCGGCAATGTGCGGACGCGCCGTCACGCCAACGTCTCCGCTCTCCCGCATTACGTCCTCCGGCGTGATGCGGCATCCGATTAGGGAAAGCCGGGACAATACCTCCGCATTTCGCGCGAGGCGCCCTTTGCGAATGCGCTGCAACTCCTCTTCCAACGGCGCATACGCCGGGTCAAACCCATACGCCAACAGGTGGACGGTATGCTTCGGAACCTCAGCCGATATCTCCATGCCGCGCAACGTGTGAATGCCACGGGCTTTCGCCGCTTCCGAAAACCGTTCGTATCCTTCCGAATTGTCGTGGTCCGTCAAGACCGCCGCCGTCAACTTTGCTTCCGAACAAGCCTCCGCCAACGCCTCCGGAGTCAAGGTGCCATCGGAAAAGGTGGAATGAAGATGCAAATCAACCATATCGGAAGAATATCAATGGCGCGAAAAAGAATAGGACGATGGAATGAAAAGCGGAAAGCAGGCGGGAAAACGAGTGCGAAGCTCGGAAACAAGACGGGCTTAATGCTGCGTCGGATACGTCGCAGAAACCTTCTCGGACGAAAGGTCTCCAAAGAAACGCGCTATAGCTGCATCGTATGCCGCCGTATGCGCAAAGGCTTTCTGCATCAGCCGAAAACGCGTCCGGAGGGAAAGCTTTCCACCCGTCGCACGAAGCTCTTCCAAAAGCGCCGGATAGTCCGCCGTGTCCGTTACCGATGCCGTGCGGATGAAATTCTTGGCCGAGGCGCGAATCATGCAGGGACCGCCGATATCGATGTTTCCGCGAGCTTCCTCAGGCGTAACGTCCGCATTGGCCGTAACACGCTGAAACGGATAGAGATTGCCGATGACCATGTCAATGGCAACCGCTTGCGTTCTGCGAAGATCCGCTTGATGCGCTTCGTTGTAGGTCTCGCTCAAAATGCCGAGATAAATCTTGAAATCAAGGGTCTTGACAAGCCCGCCCTGCATTTCAGGCTGCCCGGTGTACTCGCTCACGGCCACGAGATGATCTTTCGCCTTTTCGCCAAGTGCCTCTTCCAAGGCTTTGTAGGTTCCACCCGTGCTGTACAGACGGATGCCCGGACAAGTTTCCAAAAGCCCCTGCACAAAAGGAGCCAGCCCCGTCTTGTCGAACAGACTGACGAGAACATGCCGGATGGGTACAAGATTGTCGATTTCACGAACCGTATTGAAGGCCATATTGCAAATCTTTCTATCTGGAAAATATCGGAAAAACATGGCACGGAGAAGCAATGGCTGGCCCTCCGTACCGACAACGGAAGCAAAAAGCGGAATTACAGACGAACTTCTTTGCCGGTCTCGGCGGAATTGTAGAAGGCCTGCAAAATCTTGATCATGTCAACGCCTTGCTGGGGCTTGAAACAAGGCTCCGCGCCCTCCAGAACGACATCAAGGAAATTCTTGAGGTTGCGCCCATGCCCATTGTCCGCCTGATTGCCGGGAGGAACAATGTCCAGCAGATTGCCATGGTCTTCGGTGTAGATTTCCATCTGGCTGTTGCGAATCGTAAACCCGGCCTTGGTGCCGCGAAGCTCGACAAACCGATTCTCGACTTTGACGTTGGAGGCCCAACTGAACTCAATCTGGAGAACAGCGCCATTGTCAAAACGAATGAAGCCCATCGCAAGATCCTCGACATCAAAGGTTCCGCCCTGAACGGAATCGCCAAACTTGCAATTATCCGAATCGCCGTCCGCCGTGTCATTGGCAAACTTGTTGTAGGTCATTCCCGAAACCGAAACCGGTGTCGGATTGCCCATCAACCAAACCGCCAAGTCAATCATGTGGACGCCTAAGTCGATGAGAGGCCCTCCGCCGGACTTCGCTTTCGTCGTAAACCAGCCGCCACGACCCGGAATGCCGCGCCGACGCTGCCAGCCGCACCGGCCGCAGTAAATCTCGCCCGCCTTCCCCTCTTCAATAAACGTGCGCAGATACTTGGCGGCGTCCGTGAAGCGATTGTTCCGCATGACCATGAGAACCTTGCCCGCCGCTTTCGCCGCATCCCGCATCTGCTCCGCCTTGTCCGCGTCAATGGCATCCGGCTTTTCGCAAAAAACATGCTTGCCCGCCTGGAAGGCGGCTACCGCAATCTCCGAATGCAAATAGTTCGGCGTACAGATGTCGACTGCGTCAATATCCGCTTTCTCCAGCATCTCCTTGTAATCCGTATAAATCTCTGCTTTTGGATTCAAAGTGTCGCGGATTTTGCAGGCGCGATCGCGAACAATATCGCAGCAGGCCGTAATAACGGCACGGGAATCGCTCTGGTAATAAGGCGTATGAGCCCACGTTTGAATGCCACCGCATCCAACTAATCCGATTTTTAGGGTTTTCATTGCATCTAAGGAAGATAGGGTGATCGATAAAATCGCCAACGAGACGGTTTGTCTGGAATTCCATGTACATTTTATCGTTTTCAAATTGCCTTTTCAACCGCAAAGCATCGGGAAAAAAGCGACAAAGGAAACGACGCTTTCCATAGAAGAGGCGTTTCTTAGGTGATATCTTTTGAAGCCACT
>JAEDLN010000198.1 GCA_016295275.1 Kiritimatiellia bacterium | reverse complement strand
CGCGATGGGGACATCGCGCCCTACCGCCAAGCCGCACGACCACGGGGCACGAGCGGTGCGCACGAAGCCAAACCGCACGATGCCAAGCCGCACGGGCGGTGCGCACGCACGGCGGCGCGCGCGGCCCGCTTTTGCAAATGGGAAAAATCTGATACGCTTCTCACAGATGCGAAAAAAAGAAAAACACTATGACACTTTCCGAAAAGACCGCGCTGATCCAAAAAGCGCTTGACGATTGCAAAGCGGAAGAGATTGCCGCCTATGACGTAGCCGAAAAGAGCTCCATTACGGATGCCGTCGTGATCGCAACGGCAAACTCCGCACCGCATTTGCGTGCGCTCATGGTTGCCGTCGAACGTGCGATGGCGGAGCAGGCCGGCGAGCATGCCCGCGTTTCCGGCACGCCGGAGACCGCTTGGATCGTGCTGGACTATTTTGACGTGATGGTCCATCTGTTTCTGAGCGACGCCCGCAAGTACTACAACATCGAAGCGCTCTGGAAGTAAGCGTATCAACGGGATCCAGTTCGTCCATGCCAGCACCCTCCCATCCCGTCCGGTATCGCATCGAATACGCTCTCCTCGTCGGCTGCAAGGCGTTTTTCTGCGTCTTGCCGCATGCGGTCGCGCAGGGCATTGCCGTCGGGCTCGGATTGGTCGCCTATCGGCTCATGGCCTCGCGCCGGCGCGAAGCGCTCCGGCGGCTGCGGCTCGTGCTCGGTCCGGAGGTACCGGAAAAGACGCTTCGCCGGGAGGCGTGGCTGTCCTTTCGAAATCTCGTATTGAATCTGGTCGACATGCTGCGCATCAGCCGGTTCGACGAAAAAACGCTTGCCCGTCAGATTCCGCAGTATGCGGAGTGCATCCGGCATTTGCGCGACGTGCTTGCGCAGGCAAACGGGCGCGGCATCATTCTGGCGCTTCCGCATTGCGGCAACTGGGATCTTGCCGGTTCTGCCGTCTTTTTGGCGGGTCTTCCCATTTTCAGCGTTGCTGGCAAGCAGCGCAATCCCTACTTCAACAAATTGCTCAACGATTGCCGCGGCGGGCATGGCATGGAAATTCTCGAACGCGGCGAAAGCGGGGGGCGCGTTTTCCTCCAGATGCTCAAGCGCGTCCGGGACGGGCAGATCTTTGCCATTCTCCCCGATTCGCGATCCTTTGCGCCGGCGCTTTCCATTCCCTTTCTCGGCGGCGAGGCGAATCTCGCCCGCGGCATGGGCCTTCTTTCCTGGAAAGCCAATGCTCCCATCGTTCCCCTTGTGATGCGTCGCGTTTCCTGGCGAACGTTCCGATTTACCTTTTATCCGACGCTATGGCCGGATCTTTCCGCGTCCTGCGAGGAGGAAGAGCTGCGCCTGACCCGCACCGTCGTCGCGCATTTCGACAAAGCCATTCGCGAGACGCCGGGGCAATGGTTCTGGTACAACAAGCGCTGGGTTCTCGATCCGCCGCAGCAGCGTTGACCGGCGGCGGCACGGGCGCGTCTTGAGGGAAGAAGCGTTTTTTGTTAGGCTCATCCGATATGACAGAAGAAGACAAAATGACCATTCTCATCGTCGACGACGAGAAAAATACGCGAGAAGGCCTTGCGCGTGCCTTGAAGCGGCAGTACCGCGTATTTACGGCGGAATCCGCCGAGACGGCCTTGTCGGTTTTGTCGGAGGAAACGGTCGATCTGATGCTGTCGGACATCCGGATGCCGGGCGAGGACGGGCTCTCGCTGCTCAAAACCGTCCGTCAGCGCTATCCGTCCGTGCTGTGCATTTTGCTGACGGCGTACGGCTCCATCGAAACGTCGGTGGAGGCGATGAAATCCGGCGCCTACGATTTTCTGACGAAGCCCGTCAATTTGGATCAGCTGGACATCAAGCTGGACCAGGCGTTGAAGACGCGGAAGCTGGAGAGCGAGAACCGGGAGCTGCGCAAGCGGTTGGACGACCGCTACGGATTCGAGAACATCATCGGAACGTCCGAACCGATGCAGGCGTTGTTCGACACCATTCGCCAGGTATCGCCGACGCAGGCCAACGTACTGATCCAGGGAGCGAGCGGAACCGGCAAGGAGCTGGTCGCGCGCGCCATTCACCGGCTATCGACGCGATCCGACGGACCATTTGTCGCCGTCCATTGCGCCGCGCTCTCCGCCACGCTTCTGGAAAGCGAGCTGTTCGGGCACGAAAAGGGCGCCTTTACCGGGGCGATTGCCCAGAGCAAGGGGCGTTTCGAGCTGGCAAACGGCGGTACGCTGTTTTTGGATGAAATTTCCGAGATCGACCTTTCGATCCAGGTGAAGCTGTTGCGTGTTTTGGAGACCCGCACCTTCGAGCGCGTCGGCGGCGAAAAGACGCTTTCGACCGATATCCGGGTCGTGGCGGCGACGAACCGCAATCTGAAGGAATACGTCGAGGCGGGAAAATTCCGCGAAGACCTGTATTACCGGCTGAACATCGTGGACATCCGTTTGCCGCCGCTTTCGGAACGGAAGTCCGACATTCCGCTTCTGTGCGCGCATTTCATCAAGGATTTTTCGCAGAAGAACAATCGCGAGATTACGGGCATCGAACCGGCGGCGATGGCACTGCTCCAGGCGTATCCGTGGCCCGGAAACGTCCGCGAGCTGCGCAATATCATCGAACGGATGATCGTGCTTTCGCACGGCAGCCTCTTGACCGTCATGGACGTGCCTGCCAATATACGGGACGATGCGCAAAAGGCCGCCGAAGCCGCCGGCGAGCCGAATCGGACGGAATCGCTCGCACAGACGGAAAAGCGCAAAATCCTTTCCGCGCTCGAAGCCGCCGGCGGGAACCGTTCCCGCGCCGCCGTCGCGCTCGGCATCAGCCGACGGACGCTCCACCGCAAGCTTGCCGCGTGGGGCATGACCGCCGCGGACGGCAAGGCGGATGCGACGCCGGAGACGTAGCGCTTTTTCCCGGTTTTTCCCGGTTTTTCGCGGTTCCTGCCTGTCCCTACGTTTTTCCCGTTTTTCGTTTCTCCTCCCTCTTTTTTTGATTTTCCCTCCCATGAAGAAGAATCCGTTTGCCGTTGTATCGTTTGCGCTGTTGGCCGTTCTGGCCGCGCCCGTGCGTTCGGAAGAGCTGCCCGACTTGTACAGTCTGCATTTGGACGTCGGGCGTCCGTCGTACGTCTTTTCCGGATCGTTTCAGACCGACACCCAGTTCGGTCCGTACGGCTCGACGGACATTGCCGAAGGAGAGGCGTTTTTCGACTTCGGAAAAATCGACGGCATTCTGTGGGGGACCTTCGGATTGATCGGACATGCGCACGGGCTGTATTTCATCGACAACCCGAATATGAGTTCGTTGCCGGACGGACTGGTCGACGCGTATGTGGAGCCGAGCTTCGTCATCCGATTCACGAACGGTTGGTCGTGGCGCGTTGCGGCGCAGCCGGGTCTGTACTCGGACGTCACGGAGCCTTCGTTCGGCTGTCCGGCATCGGTCGAAGCCTATTTTGCGGCATCGCCGGCGTTTTCGATCGTTCTCGGCGGCACGATTCGTCCCGGCTGGGATATTCCGTTCGTGCCGACGGTCGGGTTGCGTTTTTCCTACGAGGATATGCTTCGGATCGAATTGGGCTGTCCGCGTTCGCGGATCGACCTTTTTCCGGGCTACATCCTGTCGTTTTTCGCGCAGGGGGAATGGTCGAATATCACGTATGGCCTGGAAGGCAAGAACGGCATTCCGGAGGATTTGACCTGGGATGAGATCCGCGTTTCGGCAGGTGCGTCGCTGCGGATTCTCGGCACGTGGATTGTGACCGGCGAAATCGGTACCTTTTTGGAGCGCGAACTCTCCGCCGACGTGGCGGAGAACCATGCCATGGACCTTTCCAAGGAACCGTTCGTCCGTATTTCGGTTTCCAGCTCGTTCTAACGTCCGGTCGGGAGGCCCGACTGCTGGGGGCGCGGCGTTACCGCGCCAAAGCGACGGGGTACGCCGCCCGGGTAATGCGCGTGCCCCGTGGCCGTGCGTAATGGCGATGCGAATTTTGCGTGGGGTATGGCGATGGGAATTGCGCGTGCGAATTTTGCGGGCGTAATGGCGGTAGGGCGCGATGTCCCCATCGCGCCGCCCGGGTAATGCGCGTG
>JAEDLN010000197.1 GCA_016295275.1 Kiritimatiellia bacterium | reverse complement strand
AATCGCTTCTTCAATCTCCTCGCGAGGCGAACCGCTGACAATGCAACACGGGGCACGCCGCGAAAGCCGTTTGAGCAACCGGACCGAACCGGAAATGCGGACGTCCTCCCGATCGCGCAACCGATGGAAAAACGGTGCCATCGCATCCGCCATCTCCTGCACATCCATGCGCCCGAGCTCCGGAAACCGAGCCACGATATCCGCATAGACCGATGTCCACGAGCGACCGTAGACGACGCGCAACGCCCACTCGTACCCGACCGGACATCCGACCGAATCCAAATACTCCGCCGTCGCCGGAACCCACAGGATTTCCGTATCCAGCAGCGTTCCGTCCAAATCGAAAAGATAAGCCCTGTTCATGACTCCATCCTATCAGAGTTGTTTTGTCCCCGCAAGAAAACCGCCCACCCCACTTTTGTTTCGCGCGCCTCATCGCCGCGCGTGTCCCGTGGCGTGAGCCGGGAGTCCCGACGGCCGACCATCGCGCCGCCCGAGTAATGCGCGTGCGAACAGCGCGTGCGTAATGCGCGGGTGTAATGCGCGTGCGAATTTCGCGGGTGTAATGGCGGTAGGGCGCGGCGGTGAGCCACCGCGGGCGAGGCGCGTGGGTAATGGCGATGCGTAATGGCGGTAGGGCGCGATGTCCCCATCGCGCCGCCTCATAAAAAGAGTCAGACTCTTCTGTATAATTTTGTCGATATCATCCCAACCTTTGAAAACAGTTTTCATGACTATTCCCAATCTTCCGGCTTTGAACTCGGGTGGTATCGAAGCCTCCACTTTTCATGAATTTTATCTGCATGCGGCTTGTATTCTTCCCATGCTTCCACTGGCGGATATGTGTTTCCATATTTTTCCATCATGCGACGAAGTTCCTCTTCCCCCTCCTTCTCTAAAATCGGCCAATTGTTCAGAAAAAACCATTCCAAACGTTCCTCGACATCGCACGGCGGACAAACCCAATCTTTGCGGTCGCATGGTTTCTTTCCGCAATACAAGAGCCAATGGCGCAAATCAGACTCGCGCTTCCTAACAGCAACGCAGTACGGTGACGGATTCCCAAAATTCAACCACGACCGTGCATGCCGATGAAGTTCTTCTGCTTCGTAATACGCCTCTTCTCTTGTCATTATTCTATGCCCTCATTTCCCTTACCATAAGAAAAAGTGAAATTATTTTCCAAAAAAACACGCCATTTGTCTTCCGAAATATCCCCATTCTCCCACAACCTGTATTTTTTCCTCATTTCTGCGCGAAGAATCGGAATATCGGCACAAAGGGTCTGTTGCCATGCTGAAAGCTCCAAGCGAGAAGCTAGATACTTCCTACTTCATCTCGACGGAGACCATGAAGAAACGATAGAGACTCTCCTTGCCCGACGAAACGACCGACCACGCCGTATCGTCTATCCGCTTCTTTCCGTAAACCGTATACGTTCGCTTGGCCGCCTCCTCAGCCGACAGTTCCGGCTCGTACGTCACCACCGGCTTTCCATCCGTCATGGAAATGCGAACCGTAAACAGACTGGTCGGATCGGTCGGATCAAGCCCAGCAACATACGACTGCCAAACGTAGTACCCGTTCGCACCGCGCTGCGCCGCCCGCGTCTCATAGTCCGAAGTCGAATCGGTCGGATAGTAGCCGGATAGCCAGCTATGGGGTACAGGCACCTCCGTCGTGGTCGTTTCCCCGCGAACAGGCGAGCCGCCGCGAAATGACAACTGATCAATCCAGGCGCCATTGCCGCCGGAAACATAGCGAATCCCCGGATGCGTATAGGCGAGACGCACCGTATGCCGTCCCGAAGGAATCGATATGGCAACCGACTCCCATGAATTTCCGTAGAAAGCCGTCGACGAATCTCCGCAGGTATAGCTGATCGCGCCGTCGGTGAGAACATTGAAAAACCCGCCATAGGTTCTGAGCCGTAGCTTGAATGCGAGCGTTGCCGGCCCGATGACGTTCGTTTCCGTCCAGGAGGTCGTTTCACCCGTCATTTCGCAACTGCGCGACGAATCCTCTCCGTCATAGCTCGAATCCGTCACCAGGCTCCAGGAATAGTTGCCGTCCGTCGTCCACTCGTAGTCTTCGGCCTCGAATCCACGGCCGATCTCGGACGAAAGATACGGCGGGTTGCGATTGCCCGCAACCGTCTGATATGTCTGGCGCAACGTGCGCGTATTGTCATTCTTGTCGGCCGTTCCTACGGCAACACCCTGATAAAAATAATCCGGCGAAGAGAAATACGGAACCGGGGAGTAGTAATTCCCGTAACCGTCGGCATTATAGGCCATAATCGTGTAGTAGCCGGTCGAGCCGACGTAGAAGTAGTACCCGCTGGAGTATTCATAGTATTGCGGCCCGCAGTTGTCCGCATCGGCCATCTTGTCGCTGTGTCCGGCTCCCATATTGTGACCGACTTCGTGCGTCATGGTGTGCCCTTTCGCCACGGCGCGAATCTGGCAGGAATTGAACCCGCAACTCGACGCATCGCTGTCGCCCATAAGCGAATACCCCAACCCGATCCAACCATAGGCCGATCCGTTGTCGCATAGCGTGCAGACGATATCCGCACTTACACGGTCGCGTTCCTCCGCTACGCCTGCCCAACTCACGCCGTTCAGCGTTCCGGTATAGGCTCCGCTGGCATACAGAAGCGCATGCTCCAAGTCGCCGCCCGCCGAACCGCCGACCTCGTAAACGCCAACCAACCGAAACCGGAAAAAGTCCGTCAATTCCGTATTGGCCAAGGCCGCATTCATCTTCTGTACGCAGGTCTCGGCAAAGGTTTCGAGCCCCCCGCCATTGGCTTTGGCCCATGTTGCCGCATCGGTGTCGTAGTTGACGAGAATATCCACCGTCGTTTCTCCCGCCGCGACGACGGACGCGTTTGCCGCTTGCTGCGCAGGCAACTCGACAACCGCAGTCGTTACCGACGACAATGCCGCGCCAGTTCCATCCGCCGGCTCGGTTACGGTCGAGGCCGCAACGGACGCCCCGTTCGTTACAACCGTCGTCACCCCGTTCTCGATCGTCACGGAAACATTCACGGGCTTTCGTCCGGGCAGGACACGGAACGCATCGTTTCCGCACAACTTGTCGCTCTGCTTCGGTTGAATCTCGCGGACTATCACGCCTCGCGCATCCGAAACGACCTGCCAGACCCGATTGCGTTCGAAATCGGTCACGTCAAGCACAATGCCTTCGCTTGTTTCCAGAACAACGCACCCCAAGGCATTGAGAGAATTGTCAATCCTGCCGAGAAAAGACCGCCCCGCCAAAGCGGCGGTTTCCTCGATGAGCGTCACCTTCAAGGTTTCGTCTTCAAAAAGCGCAAAGGCAATGATGTCTCCGACTTCCAACCCCGTCACCCGTGCGCTTCCCGCCGCGAGACGATGCTCGCGTACCGTCTCCGAATCGACAGATTCCGTCATCATCCGTGCCATCTTTGCGGAAAGGCCGGATCCCGTCAAATCGAGTTCGATTTCGCGCGCGCAAAGCTCCCTCCCCGTCATGCAAAACAGCAGAATCGCCAACGCCTTTGCAATCTCTCTCATAAAAAACATGTCCTCTCATTTCGCCATTTTCTTCCGTACCGTTCCGCTACAGAACGTGACGCAACCGCTCCGAATATGCGCCTGCCTCACGAGCCGTCCAATCGAACCCGACCGGACATCCGATCGAATCCAAATCCTCCGCCGTCGCCGGAACCCACAGGATTTCCGCATCCGGCAGCGTTCCGTCCAAATCGAAAAGATAAGCCCTATTCATGACTCCATCCTATCAGAGTTGTTTTGTTCCCGCAAGAAAACCGCCCACCCTACTTTTGTTTCACGCGCCTCATCGCCGCGCGTGTCCCGTGGCGCGAGCCGGGAGTCCCGACGGCCGACCATCGCGCCGCACGGGCAATGCGCCGTGCCCCGTGGTCGTGTGCGATAAATGCGCGTGCGAATTTCGCGGGTGTAATGGCGGTAGGGCGCGGCGGTGAGCCACCGCGGGCGACCATCGCGCCGCCCAGGTAATGCGCCGTGCCCTGTGGTCGTGTGCGATAAATGCGCGTGCGAATTTCGCGGGATGCTACGCCGCGCACCGCGCCGATGGCGCGGCGGCGCGATGGGGACATCGCGCCCTACCGC
>JAEDLN010000196.1 GCA_016295275.1 Kiritimatiellia bacterium | reverse complement strand
CACGGCGAGGGGCGGGATGCCAAGCCACGCACCGGGGTGTCGAGCCGCCACGGGCAATGCGCGTGCGAATTTCGTGCGCAAATGGGACCGCGCCATGCGCCGTCCGCACTTGTGTGCATGGACAGAATGCCGTATCCTTATCGGGTGATGCCATAAAGCGTCCGGCCTATCGGCGGCATCGGTCCAAATCACGAAACGGAGACATAAAGATGAAATGGAGTCTGGTTCTTTCGGCGGCCATTCTTGCGACGGGATTCTGCAGTGCGGAGACGATCGCGCTTCCGCCGCCGAATCGGGATTCGGGCGTCACCGTGACGCAGGCGCTGAAAGCGCGACATTCGACGCGTGCGTTTTCAGATAAAGAGATCCCTCCGGAGCTACTTTCGGGTATCTTGTGGGCGGCCAACGGGTTCAATCGACCGAACAAGCGCACCAACGCAACGGGACTGAACAAGCAGGAAATCTCGGTTTACGCCATTCTGCCGAACGGCGCGTATCGTTATGATGCGCAAGCGAATGCCCTCGTCAAAGTGTGCGACCAAGATTTGCGCCCGGCCGTTGCCGGACGGCAGGCATTTGCGGCGACCGCCCCCGTTTCGATTCTGATTGCAGCGGATGTGAGCGATCCGGTTTACGCAGGCGAGGGAAGGGCGCTTTCCAGCTATGATGCGGGAATCGTCTCCGGGAACCTATATCTGTATTGCGCCGCGAACGGGCTGGCCACCGTTTGCAGACGCACGATGGACGGCGACGCGCTCAAGAAGGCGCTCCGGTTGCCGGATACGGTGGTATTGCATCTCAATCACCCGATCGGCTACCCCGCGAACGAATCGCATCTCGGAGAAAGAAAATGATGTTCGGAGTCGGTCTTTTCGTTTCATTGTCCGTTGGCGTCGGCCTTGCGCTGGGAGGGCTTGCGATGCTCGTTTTTCCGCCCAAGCGCGTCAATCCCTTCTACGGCTATCGCACGAGCCGTTCGTGCAAGAATCGGCGTAATTGGGATTTTGCCCAGCGGCATTGCGCACGAATGATGATCGGGACGGGCATCGGCAGTGCCATCGTCGGCGGGTTGGCGTTTGTCGTGTTTGTGCTTGTCGGTTTCCGCGATGCAACGCTCTGCGGGGCTTGCGCGGCACTTGAATTGGGGTTGGCGGTTCCGACATTGCTTCTGACGGTTCTTTCGACGGAAAACGCATTGAAGCGATTGGAAGCGCAAGATGCGGACACTCGCAATTGAACGAAGCTTTCCGGCACGGCGCTTGCGCGTTCCCGGACGCCTCTGCGAAAGAACAGCCCTCTCGCTCCAGACAAAGAGTCCCTTTCGGCGATCTCTCGTCCGATCCGCATCGTAAAATCATGGAAAAATGGCTTCAAATGACAATTTTCTACAGAAATCCAGAATTCTGTCTTCCTTCTCTTGTGCACCTGTCGGTTTTCTGATAGACTCCTACCGATTTTCAACGCTTTCTCTTTTCTATCACTATGGCCACTACACGTACACAAGCCATCATGGAATGCACCGAGTGCCATCGGCGCAACTATACGACCACACGCAATCCGAAGACGCAAACGTCGCGTCTTGAGTTGCTCAAGTTCTGCCCCCACGATCGTCGTCGCACGATCCACAAGGAAATCAAGGGTCGTTAATCCCGTTTATCCATTTCGAATACGTCGGTAGCTCAATTGGCAGAGTATCGGTCTCCAAAACCGAATGTTGCAGGTTCGATTCCTGCCCGACGTGCCATTTTCCATATTCCCACGACGAAATTTCGCGCGCGTCCCTGCGTTCCGTCCGGGGTTTGCGCGCGAAATTCTATCATCAGGACAGGAACCACAAAATGAGTAAGATTCGCGAAGAGTTTGCTGCTTTTGGCAATTTTCTGCGGGAGTGTCGCGCTGAAATTGGCAAGATTACGTGGCCGAGTCGTCAAGAACTGATTGGTTCGACGTGGGTTGTCGGCGGGCTTCTTTTGCTGGTTGCCTTCTTTGTCTATTTCTGCGACAGCATTTTGGCGGCGGTCATCACGTGGCTCACGGGTCTGATGGCCTAATTTTTGGTTGGTCCTTCCGCGGAGAAAAAGGAGTTATACGCCATGCGTCAGTGGTATGTGATTAACACGCTCACAAGTCAGGAATCGAAAGTCCAGAATTTGATCAAGAGTACGGCTTCCGTTTATGTCGAGCCGTCTGCCCAGGGCGGTGACAAGGTTGATTTGACCGAGTCGATCGGCGAGGTTCTGATTCCGACGGAGAAGGTTGTCAGCACGCGCAAGGACGGCCGCAAGATTTCCCGCACGGTCAAGCTTTATCCGGGATACGTCTTCATCGAATGCGATTTGTATTTGGACAATCGCATGAAGCAGTTGAACCTTCCGTTGTGGCATTTCATCAACCAGTTGGAAGGTGTCATCGGCCTATTGGGAGCCGAGCGCAATCTCCGCGGCGAAATGGTCCGTCCCCCGGTACCGCTTTCCGACCAAGAGGTCAGGAATCTCTTGGAGATGATGAATCCGGAGGCGCATCCGGCCCGTCCGAATGTCACGTATGAGCCCGGCGAAACGGTCAGCATCATCGAAGGTCCGTTCAAAGGCAATGCGGGTCCGATTCAGACGGTCGATCCCGAGCATGGACGGCTTACGGTATCGGTTTCGATTTTCGGCGGCGAAACGCCGGTCGATCTCGAGTATTGGCAGGTTGAGCGCTATCTTCCGCAAGATGGCGAGGAAAAGTAAGCCGATTGCCGGATAACGGAACAGTTTCATTTTCGCATCGCATCCGTACGCACCGGTAGGGAACCGGGAGGAGGCGAATGCATAACCCAAACCCAAAACAAAAACATGGCTAAGAAAGTCATTGGCATCGTGCGTTTGCAGGTGCCTGCCGGAAAAGCGAATCCGGCTCCGCCTATCGGCCCTGCCCTCGGTGCCCAAGGCGTCAACATCATGGCATTCTGCAAGCAGTTCAACGCTGCTACGGAGAAGCAGGCCGGACTTGAGATTCCGGTTGTCATTACCGTTTATGCAGACCACTCGTTTACCTTCATTCTGAAGTCGCCGCCTGCCGCCGTTCTTCTCAAGAAGGCCGCCGGCATCCAGAAGGGATCCGGCACGCCGAACAAGGATAAGGTCGGCAAAGTTACGCGCGAGCAGATTCTCGAAATCGTGAAGACGAAGGCGGCCGACTTGAATGCCGTCGATCCCGAGCATGCCGCCCGTATGATCGAAGGCACCGCCCGTTCCATGGGCATTGTTGTCCAGCGTTAATCAGGAGCCTGCAGAACATGAAACGTCACGGTAAAAAGTACGTCGATATTG
Organism: Kiritimatiellia bacterium; assembly: GCA_016295275.1. Lineage (GTDB taxonomy): Bacteria > Verrucomicrobiota > Kiritimatiellia > RFP12 > UBA3636 > JAEDLN01. Next base: position 889 of record JAEDLN010000196.1, on the reverse strand, counting down.
CGAAGAAGGCTCCGGTCGAGTCGGTCTCGATCGAGGAAGCGGTCGCGTTCATCAAGGCGAATCCCGCAGCCAAGTTTGACGAATCCGTCGAGCTCGGCATGCGCATGGGTTGCGATGCCTCCAAGTCCGATCAAATGATTCGCGGAACCATTGGCCTGCCCAACGGCATTGGCAAGAAGATCCGCGTCGTGGTCTTTGCCGGCGGCACGGCTGCCGATGCGGCTCGCGAGGCCGGTGCCGATTTTGTCGGCATGGACGATCTCGCCGAGAAGATCAAGGGTGGTTGGCTCGATTTCGATGTTGTCATCGCCACTCCGGAGGCCATGGCAAACGTCCGCAAGCTTGCCCGCGTCCTCGGTCCCCGCGGCTTGATGCCGAATCCGAAGACGGGCACCGTCACGGATGACACGGCCACTGCCGTCGCACAGCAGAAGGCCGGCAAGGTCGAATTCCGCATGGATCGCCAAGGCAACATTTGCGTCATGATCGGCAAGCTTTCCTTCGATGCGGAAAAGCTCGTCGAGAATGCGAAGGTCCTCATCGATGCTGTCCGCAGCAATCGTCCCGCAGCCCTCAAGGGTCAGCTCTTCCGCAAGGTTTCCATGAGCTCCACGATGGGCGTTCCTGTCAAGCTTGATATCAAGGACTAAGGAGAATTTCATGAAACCTCAAGCAAATTCCCGTCGCCCTGAGAAGCTCTCGGCCCTCCAGGAAGTCAATTCCTATATTGAAAAGGCCGATTACTGCTTTGTGATGAATTATGGCGGCCTTACGGTCGCCGCGTTGGCTGATCTTCGTGTCCGTCTGGCCAAGAGCCAGTCCGGGCTCAAGGTTGTCAAGAATACGTTCCTTGCGAAGGCTCTTGAATCCAAGGGCTGGACTGGGCTCG
>JAEDLN010000012.1 GCA_016295275.1 Kiritimatiellia bacterium | reverse complement strand
AATATGGTATCTTGCGGGAAGTGTGCGGCGGCGTGTCCGACGGGTGCGATTTCGCTCCGGAAATCGGGAGCGCCGCGCGTTCGCACGGGACTTTGCATCGGTTGCGGGGCTTGCCAGGCGGCATGTCCCGCCGCACCAAAGGCCATGTCGATCCGGTCTATCGAAAAACAAATACTTTTGGAAACAAATGGCGACAGATAACGAGCTTGGATTTTCCAAGCCAGATTTTACAAGGCGGCAACGCACCGGCATGAGCGAGACGGTCTTCTGTCCAGGAAAGACGGTTCGGCAGTTGGAGCTGATTCTACGGCGTTTCCGGGAGGCGGATGTTCGCGTACTGGGTACGAAGTGTTCGCAGGAGCAGGCGGAGCATTTGCGGCGCTGCGCGTTGCCGGTCGTTTACGATCCGATATCCCGGTTGCTGTATTCCCTTTGGGGGGAGCCTGCGAAGCCATGCGGTCGCATTGCGGTCTGCACGGGCGGAACGGCGGATGTTCCGGTTGCGGAGGAAGCGGTTGGAACGGCGATGTTTCTAGGGGCGGGAGTCGACCGGTTTTTTGACATTGGCGTAGCGGGTCTGCACCGGATTCTTTCGAATATCGAGGACATTCGCCGGGCGGATGTCGTGATAGCGGTTGCCGGGATGGAAGGTGCCTTGGGAAGTGTTCTGGCCGGATTGATCGAAGCGCCGCTCATTGCGGTTCCGACGTCGGTTGGCTATGGTGCCGGCTTCGGGGGCATTGCGCCGTTGCTTGCGATGCTCAATTCCTGTGCGGAAGGCATGACGGTCGTCAACATTGACAATGGGTTTGGCGCGGCGGTTTCGGCGTGCCGGATGGTACGGAAAATGAAAGCGGAAACGACACATGACTAATCTTTTGCATCTCGAAGGGTTTTCCGGGATTTCCGGCGACATGACCGTTGCGGCGCTGTTGGATTTAGGCGGCGACCGCGATCGACTACAACGCGTTCTGAACAGCCTTCCTCTAGACGGCTATCGGATTGAAATTTCGCGGAAGAAGCCGGATGGCATTGTCGGGTGCGATTTCAATGTTCTTTTGGACGACCACGAGCACGACCACGCGCATGACCACTCGCATGACCATGTGCACGCCCACGCGCATGAACACGCGCACGAGCACGCGCATGACCACCGGCATTTGTCAGAAGTGAATGCGATCATCGATCCCGGGCAGATGAGCGAATCTGCGCGGGTGCTTGCGAAGCGCATTTTCCGGATTGTCGCGGAGGCGGAAGCGGCGGCGCATGGCTGCTCCATTGAAGAAGTCCATTTTCACGAAGTCGGCGCGGTCGATTCCATTGTGGACATTGTCTCTGCGGCGGTTTTGCTGGATGATTTGAAGATTCGCGAGTGCATTGTGACGGGGCTCACGGAGGGGACGGGCACGGTACGCTGCCAGCATGGCGAATTGCCCGTTCCGGTTCCGGCGGTTTTGTCGATTGCGCAAGCGTATCGGATCCCACTTCGGGCTTCTGGCGTTCAGAGCGAGTTGGTGACGCCGACGGGCATTGCGATTGCCGCGGCGATTCGGACGCGCACGGAGCTTCCCGCCACGTATCTGGTGACGAAGACCGGCATCGGCCTTGGCAAGCGTTCGATCGGGCGCCCGAATCTGTTGCGGGCGAGTCTGTTGGAGGAAGTGGAAGCCGGGAGTTCCCATCCGGATCGGATTTGGCTTCTGGAGAGCAACATTGACGATTCGAGCGGAGAGACGCTTGGCTTTGCCATGGAGCGTCTTTTTGCGGCGGGCGCTCGCGACGTCCATTTTCTTCCGTGTTTCATGAAGAAGAATCGTCCGGCGTATTTGTTGCGCATTCTGTGCGAGGAAGCCAAGATACCTGAGATGGAGCGGATTCTGTTTTCGGAAACCAGCACGATTGGCGTCCGGCGCATTCCGGTCGAACGGACCTGCATGGCGCGCGAGCTTGTGAAGCTTTCGCTTCCGTGCGGCGGTTCGGTGTCGGCAAAGCTCTGCACATGGCAGGGGGTTGTCCGTTGTTATCCCGAATACGAAAGCGTCCGGCAAATCGCCGAAGAAAAAGGACTTTCCTTTTCGGTTGTTTTCCAACAAGCCATGCAAGCCTCCGGAGTCTACAATGCCGACCATTGAGGAACTCAAAGACGATCTGCGTCCGTTTGCGCGGCAAGGGATTGCGCTCGCCTTTTCCGGCGGAGTCGACAGTGCCCTCTTGCTGGATGTTTTGCGTGAGATGCGGGACGAGGAGCCGTTCCCGGTGTTGGCGTTTACGATGGTCTCGCGTTTTCAGCCTTCGGGGGAGGTGCAACAGGCGCGCGAGCTGGCACGGGCGGCGGGGATCGAGAGCTGCGTCGAATTTTTCGAGCCGCTTTTGATTCCCGAGTTGCGGAAAAATCCGCCGGACCGTTGCTACCAGTGCAAGAAACTGTTTTTCCGCGCCTTTTGCGACCGTGCGCAAAAACGGGGCATTGGCGTTGTCATCGACGGAACGAACGCCGATGACATCAAGACGTATCGCCCGGGGCTGGCGGCCTTGAAGGAGTTGGGTGTCCGCTCGCCGTTGGCGGAGACCGGATTTACGAAGGCGGATATCCGGAAGGCCGCCGCGGAGCGAAACCTTTCCGTCGCGCAGAAACCGTCGACGCCTTGTCTGGCGACTCGCTTCGAATACGGTTTTCCGCTGACGGAGCAGTGGATCAATACCGTCGATTCGGGGGAAATGCTCATTCGGGCATGTCTTCCGGAAGCGCGGAACATACGGTTGCGCGTCCATGCAAACGGCGTAGCGCGCATTGAAGTTCCGGAGGATTGTTTCGAAGCGGTGCTGGCCGCGCGGACGATTCTGGTGACGGGACTCAAGAATCTTGGTTTCCAGTATATTTCAATCGATTTGGAAGGCTTCCGATCCGGAAGCATGGATTGTCGAATAAACCCACAACCGCAGGAGATCGTGCCATGAGCCTGGGACTACCCGAAATACTTCTCATTGCCTTTGTCGTCATGATGCTGTTTGGCGCCAAGCGGATCCCGGAGCTTGCCCGGGCGCTCGGGCGTGCGCACCGAGAGTACAATCGCGCCAAAAACGAATTGGCCGACGAAGCGAAAGAACTGATGGATGCCGAAGAGAAAGCGACTCCGCAAAAGGCGGATGAAAAGCCGGAGGAGAAGTAGTCGCGTGGGGGAAGGGAAGCAGAACGGAACCGATTCGGATGCCGTTCCGTTGATGGAGCATCTGACGGCGTTGCGCGCCATGCTGATCCGCTGCTTTGCGGCGCTGGCATTGGCGTATCCGGTCGGTTATCTCCTTTCCCCGTATGCCATTGGGCTTCTCGTCGGCTGGAGTCTTCCGCCGGAGATCGGCCGTCTTCACTACTTTACGCCGATGGAGGTGTTCTGGTGCCGGCTCAAGATCGGTTTTCTGCTCGCCTTTGTCCTTACGCTACCGTGGACGGTATTCCAGTGCTGGCGGTTTCTGTTGCCGGCGTTGTACCGTACCGAACGGCTTGCCCTCCGGTGTTGGATTGGCGTTTCCGTCCTCCTGTTTCTTGCGGGGGCCGCATTTTGCATCGGATTGATTTTGCCCATGCTGATGCGCTTTTCCGCCGGCTTTGCCACCGAAGGGCTTGTTCCCGTTTTGGGTTTTTCCGCCTTTCTGGAATTGGCGGGATGGCTGACGTTCGCGTTCGGCGTCATGTTCCAAGCTCCGGTCGCCGTCTTGATTGCAGTCCAGTTCGGGCTTGTTTCCGCTGCGTCTCTTCGGCGTCTCCGCCCGTATATTCTGGTCGGCATCCTAACGGTTTCCGCATTGTTGACGCCGCCGGACGTTTTGAGCCAAATCTTATTGACGCTTCCGACGTGGATTCTTTTCGAGATCGGCCTTTTCTGCGCCGGACGAATCGAAAAGAAACGTCTCTCCGGGAGCGACTGAAACCGGTTTTTTGCGAATCGCCTTCGCCGCGGCGGGCTTTGCGGCGGCAATCCTTTGTAGAAAAAAAACTATCACATGTTATCGAAACACAATCCCATGTCCGATATCCCCTCAACCGTCTTTTTTACCCGCCAATTGACACCGGATGCCGTTGTTCGCATGTACGAGGCATTGGGTGTCGCGCTCCCCGGAAAGGTCGCCGTCAAGGTTCACTCCGGCGAAAAGGGTAACCAGAATTTTCTGCATCCGGAATTTATGCGTCCGATGGTCGAAGCGGTCGGCGGCACCATTGTGGAGTGCAATACGGCCTATCCGGGAGCCCGCAACGAAACGGAGAAGCATCGCAAGCTGTTGGACGAGCACGGATGGACGAACTTTTTCCGAGTCGATCTTTTGGATGCCGAAGAACCGGATTTGGAGCTACCCGTTTCGAATGGGCGCATCCTCCGAAAGAATCTGGTCGGCGGTGGAATCCGGGCATACGATTCCATGCTGGTTCTGTCTCACTTCAAGGGGCATCCCATGGGAGGGTTCGGCGGTGCGCTCAAGCAGCTTTCGATCGGGTGCGCGTCGTCCCGCGGCAAGGCGTGGATCCATTCGGCCGGTGTCACCGATGACCAGGAGAAAGTCTGGAGCCATGTTGCGAAGCAGGAGGATTTTATCGATGCCATGGCGGAAGCCGCCTCGACGGTGGTGGAGCTTTTCCGGGGCAGGATCGCCTTTGTGAGCATGATGTGCAATTTGTCCGTCGATTGCGATTGCTGTTCCGTTGCGGAGGATCCCTGCATGAACGATATCGGCATACTCTCTTCCACGGACCCGGTGGCATTGGATACGGCCTGTCTCGACATGATCCGCCAATCGAAGGATCGGGGCCGCGACCATTTTCTGGAGCGCGTCGATTCCCGCATGGGCGCGCGTATTCTCGATACGGCGGAGGCGCTGCGGGCCGGGAGCAAGCGCTATCGTCTCGTGTCATTGGACGAGTAGGCGGCGGTATTTTCGACATCCGTCTCAACGACGTTGTTTTGGAAAGGAATCGAGTATGAATATGAATCGACGTGATTTTCTCAAATCGGCTTTGGCCGTTGCCGCCTTTTCGTCTGTGGCGAAATTGAATCTCGGTACGGCATTGGCAAGCAAAGAGGCGGTATCCGGGGGCGTCGATGAAGAGCTGAAGGTGACGCGCCGTCCATATCGGAATACGGGCAAAACGCTCCCGTTGCTTGGATTCGGGCTGATGCGGCTTCCGCAAAAAGACGGCAAGATCGACGATGTCACGGCGCAGGCGATGGTCGAGCGCGCGTTGCAAGCGGGGTGCAACTATTTCGATACCGCCTACATGTACCATGGCGGCGACAGCGAGCGCTTTGTCGGGCGGGTGCTTTCGAAGGTTCCGCGCGAGCGTTACTATCTGACGAGCAAGATGCCCATTGGGATGATGAACAGCGAAGCGGACAACGAGCGCATTTTCCAAGATCAGCTTGCGCGCACGAAGGCCGGGTATTTCGATTTCTACCTCTTGCATGCGCTGAATCGCGGAACATGGGAAAAGGCGCAACGGTTCAAGACGCTCGAGTTTCTCAAGAAAATGAAAGCGGAAGGAAAAATCCGGCATATCGGATTTTCCTTCCATGACACGCCGGAGGTGCTGGAGAAGATTGCCTCGGCCCATCCGTGGGAACTTGTCATGATTCAGCTCAACTATTTGGATTGGGCTCTCCAGAAAGCCGGAGAGCAGTATCGGATTCTGACCGATCGCGGCATACCCGTTGCGATCATGGAGCCGCTCAAAGGCGGCACGCTTGTCAGCCTGACACCGGAGTCCCGTGCCGTACTCACGAAAGCCAATCCGGAAGCGGGGACGACATCTTGGGGATTGCGCTATGCCGCGAGCCTGCCCAATGTTCAGGTTGTGCTTTCCGGCATGTCCGTACCGCAACACATGGAGGAGAATATCCGGACCTTTTCGCCGTTTCGGCCGTTGACCGACGAGGAGCGTGCAACCATTTCGCGTGCGGTTGCGATTTACCGGAATGTCGGAGCCGTTCCGTGTACCGCGTGCAAGTATTGCATTCCTTGTCCGGTCGATGTGGACATTCCGCGCAATTTGGCGATGCTCAACGAGCTGAAATTCGGCATTCGCGAATCGCAGGTGAAGCGCGTCTACGAAGCGCTGGAGGAAGATGCCCGCGCCTCCAGCTGCGTCAACTGCGGAGCCTGTCTGCGCAAATGTCCGCAAAAGATCGATATTCCGGCGCGGCTTGCAGAGCTCGCCAAACGATTCGGGTAGTTCTCTTTTTCGATTGCGATGAAAGCGGAAAACAAGGAAAAAGTTTGTTCCAAAAGCGTATCTCCGCCGTGTGCCGGGATGGATCCGGACGCGTTGTGCCGAGTTGCCTACGAGCGGGTGGAAACGGATTTCACGGGACCCCATACGCACCTGATTTACGCCTGTGCGCCTTCCCAAGTGACGCCGGCCTCGAAGTTCCGGAACGGGTTGCTATTCCCGGAGCTGGGAGACGGCTATGGCGAGGGTATGGAAGATACGGCGATTGTCGGTGGCGTAGCCTTGTCGATGCTTGTAGACTGGCATGCCGTGACGGGCGATGCTACGCTTCCGGCGCGCGCCAAGATCGTATACGAGGGATTGCGCGGGTTGGTGACGGCGCATGGAAGACCGGGGTTTGTCGCGCGCGGACTATGCGAAGAGGACGGCAAGAGCCTCTGCGCGTTGTCATCGCGCGATCAGGTGACGCATGTCGTGCATGGATTGTGGCGCTATTGGCGCAGTGCGCTCTCGGGCTCGGCGGAGCGAGAGGAAATCGGTCGGTTGCTGACGGCGATTGCGACGCGCATGGAAACGAACTGCACGCCGGAGAACGACTATGATTTTCTGCGAGCCGACGGAAGCCGCGATTCGCGCGGCATTCAGCGGATGTGGTGCTGCAATCCGCATGAAATGGGGCGTCTTCCGATGGTTTATCTGGCCGCATGGGCGGTGACGGGCGATGCGCACTGGAAGGAGCTGTACGACGGATTGATTGACGAGGCTCTGGACAGTGCGTTGCGCCTGACCGATCCGGAAACGGCGCGTGCTTTGCGTTCGCAAATGCCGGAGTATGCGTTGCTGCAGATGCAATCGTGCCAAGAGTTGCTTTTGGCGGAGGAGCCGGATGCGGTGCGCAGGGCGCGTATTCGCCAAGCGATGGAGGTGCCGGCGGCGATGGGGGCGGAGAGGGCCGTGGCGCTCGATGGCGGTGACAGCCGGTGGCTTTGCGGAGCGGGCGAGAGTCTCTTGGCACAATTGTATGCTCCGAGGTATCCCTTTTCCGCTGAGATGGTGGCACTGCTGATGAAATCGCTTGGAGAGCCGCCGTTGCCGGAGGCTTCTCCGTGCCGCATCATCCATTTGGCTGCGGCATACTGGCGTTGGCGCCGGATCGGCAGTGGGGTCGGGAGTCCCGACGGCCAAAACGGGAGTCCCGACAGCCAAGGCGGGAGCCCCGACAGCCATTAGCAAGTCATCATATCGGTGACGGGGCGCGAAATGGCGAGCGCACGGGGGAAAATAACAGGGCGATGAATAGAAAAGCACCGGCATGCCTTATGGCAGGACGGTGCTTTTTGAGGATTGCTCTTGTTGCAGGGGGCTATTTCGTATGGTAGCCCTGCGGGTTTTTGGATTGCCAGTTCCAGGCGTCGCGGCACATGTCATCGGCATTCCGTTTGGTCTTCCAGCCGAAGAGTTCGAGTGCGCGGGAAGCATCTGCATAGCAGGCGGCGGCATCGCCCGGGCGGCGCGGACCATACCGATGCGGCAAGGGGCGTCCAAGCGCCTTTTCGAAGGAGGTGACGAGTTCCGCAACGGAAACGCCGTTTCCGGAGCCCAGATTGACGGGTGTGCAGCCCGGGAGCTCCGCGACGCGGCGCAGGGCGGCGATGTGACCTTCGGCCAGATCGCAGACATGGATGTAGTCGCGGATGCACGTTCCGTCCCGAGTCGGATAATCGTTGCCGAAGATGGTGAGCTCCTTCAAACGGCCGATTGCGACCTGCGTGATGTACGGCATGAGGTTGTTGGGGATGCCGTTGGGATCTTCGCCCATCAAACCGGATTCATGCGCACCGACGGGGTTGAAGTAACGGAGAAGAAGAATATGCCAGTTGGGGTCGGCAGCCGCCATGGCGCGCATGATGTCTTCGAGCCAAAGTTTTGTCTGGCCGTACGGGCTGACGGCGGCGAGCGGGGCGTCTTCGCGGAGCGGCAGATTTTTGGGGTCGGGGTTTCCGTAGACCGTAGCGGAGGAGGAAAAGACGAGATTGTAGAGTCCGTGCTTCCGCATTTCATCGAGCAGGACAAGTGTTCCCGCGATATTGTTCTGGTAGTATTCCCAAGGTTTGGCGACGGATTCGCCGACGGCCTTGAACCCGGCAAAGTGGATGACGGCGTCGAATGTCTCGGAGTCGAGGAGGGACCGGACGACCGAGCGATCGCCGATGTCGCCGACGACGAGGCGCGGGCGTTTGCCGGAGATCGTTTCAATCCGGTTGAGCGATTCCGGCGAACTATTGGACAAATCGTCCAGGATGGTCATGGTGTGTCCGGCCGCATAAGCCGCCACGCAGGTATGGCTGCCGATATAACCGGCACCTCCGGTAATGAGGATATTCATAGTGACAATTTCAACGATTTGGTTTTGTCCGTGCGGGGAACGGGCCGGACAAAAAAAGCATTAGCGAGCGACAGGGGGGAAGAGGAAGTCCATCAGCCCGGCATCCTTGAAGTTTCCGAGCGAACCTTTGGGAGCTTCGATTTCATCATAGACCTGTACGGCGTCCGGTTCCAGACCGGGTGTTCGCACGGCAACGGGAACAGGTGTTCGGGTGTGCTTGCCGATGGAAATCGGGACGGGATGGTCGGGCAAAAGGACGATGCGGCAATCGTCCGGAGCCCCGGCGAGGATCGGTGCGACGAGACGGGAATCGACATCCTCGATCACCTTTATCTTCAGCGGAAGATCGCGGGCGTGGGAGACTTCGTCGGTGGCCTCGACATGCACATACACGAAGTCGTGCGTCCGAATTGCCTCAAGGGCTGCCGCAGCCTTTCCTTCGTAGTTGGTATCGATATAGCCGGTGGCACCGGGGACGGAAATGACATCCATGCCGATGGAGCGGCCGAGACCGTTGATGACATCGACGGCGGAAATCACGGCACCTGTGATGCCGCGAAGGGTCTTAAGCGAGCGGATGGCGCCGGCACGTCCGGGGGACCAAGGCCAGATTGCGTTCACGGGAACGGGGCGCTCTTGCGCGCGTTTCGAATGTTCGAGCACTTCGGCGGCGCGTGCGATGATATCGAGCACGAAAGCGAGCGTTGCCTTGGCGGCGGGATCGTTTGCGGCAGCTTCCGGGAGATCGGGCAAATGTTCGGCAACGGGATTGCCGGAATTGTCATCCGGTTTTTGGCAATGAATATCTGCGGAGAACCCGGGACCATGCAAAACCATGATGTTGCGGTAGCTGACGCCCGGATAGAAATGCACCTTTTCGGAAGCCAGATGTTCGTTGAGTTCCTCGATCAAGGCGACAGCGTCTTCCTGAGACGGATGGCCACCCGAGAAGTCTGCGAGGCGTCCCTCTTCGTCGACGGAGCAGAGATTGATTCGAAAGGCGATATCGTCGGGCGTCAAGGGGATTCCCTTGCTGTTGGCTTCCAGTACGCCGCGTCCGCAGTATTCGGTCTTCAGATCGCATCCGATGACGGACATGTTGGCAACATCGGAAGAGGTGGGAAATCCCTCGGGAAGTGTTCGGAGCGTTCCGCACCGGCCCTCACGGGCAATGGTATCCATGGCAGGGGTTTTTGCCGCCTGCAAGGGGGTTTTTCCTCCCAGTTGCGGAATCGGTTCGTCGGCCATGCCGTCCGGAAGAATGAGAATGGTTTTCATATCCCTAATCCTATTCGAATTTGTGAACTCTCGCAAGGGTCGTTGTTGCCGCATCGGGGTTGCGGTTTTGCACGTCTTGCTAGAATCCAATACCCTGCGCTATCATTCGGACAATCACGATGCGGAAGACACGTGTCTCGCTTTCGGGGCATGGTTCGGATTCGGGATGTTAGCGTAAAAATCGGATTGAACAATGCCGAACCGTACTGTAGAAGGTTTTTTGATGAAAGCTATCATTGCCATGTTGCTATTGTCGACAAGACTAGGTGCCTTTGCCGACTGTATATCGTCGTTGCAGGATGGCACGGGCGCAAACCATATCGTTGCGCCGTCAAAGGCCGGTCTGCTTTCGTTTTCCGATTCCGCAAAGGCACAAGGCACGAAGGGTTGCTTGAAGGTTAAGGCGCAAGGCGCGCGTCATTTTTTGTATAGCCAACGGACGAGGCGACGGAAACAAGATCTCAAGTGACGGGAAAACCATTGTACTTCCGGAAGGCGGAAATCTTTCTCTACACAGCGATAATCAGTTACGATATGGCAATCTGAAAGGATTGAAACATCATGAAAAAACGAAAGGATGAAAACATCATGAAAAACGCAAACGGGATCATTATTTTTATCGTTGTTGCGCTGGTGCTCTTGTTTTTGGGTGCTTGCAGACCCTGGGGTCAGGTCGATGCCGGTCATTGCGGACTGAAGCTTTCCTGGGGTAAGGTCGTGTCGAAGCCGCTGGGGCCGGGTCTTTGGTTCTTTAACCCGATTGGCGGCAACCTTGTTACCTACGATTGTCGCGAACAGCGCAGCGATCTGAGGATGAACGCCTACACTAAGGATGTGCAGAGCGCCGAGTTTCAGATTGTCGTGACGTTTTCCCTCGATCAGTCGGAGCTTGTCCAGCTGCATAACGAGATCGGCCCCCAGTATGCCGACAAAATTCTGGCACCTGCCGTCATTGGCGTAACGAAGGATGTCATCGGCTGTTGGGAGGCGGACAAGCTCATCAACGGACGCGACAAGGCAACGAAAGAAATCCACACCCGTGTGTGCGATGTTCTGAAAGGCAAGCCGATCCGCGTAAGTTCCGTTGTTCTCGCGAATATCGACTATTCGGATGTCTTTGAGAAGGCCATTGAGGACAAGCAGGTCGCCATGCAGAATGCGATCCGTGCCAAGAACAAGACGCAGGAAATAGAGGAAGAGGCTCGGCAGAAGGTCATTGCCGCCGAGGCGGAAGCGAAGTCCATGCAGATTCGCGGCGACGCGCTCAAGTCGAATCCGGGTCTTGTTTCGCTCGAAGCCATCCAGAAATGGGACGGAAAGGCACCGCAGACTCTTGTGATTGGCGATGGCGTGAAGCCGCTGTTGAATGTACAGTAACGGATCGGAAGTGCCGTGCGGGATGTCAAATCGACAAAATCCGCACGCATGTTTTCTCTGACTTTCCGGGACGCGGCAAAGGTCAAGCCGAAGGCGAACCCGATGCACCGAAGCCGTTCGTTCCGGATTCGAAACGCGGCGACGCGTCATCATTGAACGACAAATCGGATTTTATCGGGGGGCGATGAAGGTTTCCCCGTCAGGCATGTTATCCGCACCTTCGGCGGCTGCTTCGCCTCCATTCTCTATCATTGAATATCGAGGTGCAATCGCCTGCGAAAGAGTCTGCTGTTCATGAGGACTTGGCAGCAGCACACTTTTGCGCGTGACAACGAGATCGCCCGCTCGGCGTCATTGCTGACCATGCCTTCCGCCGCGACCGCCTCGTCAGGTTGTGCCTTCCCGAGCGCAATTCCGTCCTGTGGCACCACCGACCCCGTGGCGAAAGCGGCAAGTAAGGGAAACGCTATTGACACGAAAAGCGAACCGCACGAGCAATTCAATCTCAACTCAAAAGTGTCAACCTATCGTAAAATCGGACAGTAACTACTTTACTATATCAATCTACTGTGTTAATAAGCTCTGACCCCTTCTCAAACGGAAAGCCGAAGAATTGCGGTTGAGAGCGGCGACCGCTGTTTTCCTCGAAAGGAAGACCGGCGTGGCGCGCAATGTTTCGCGCTTCATCGAAAGCTCCGGGAATGGAACGGGCTCGTTCGATGAGATCGGCGAGGCGGCTGTTGGTCAGGAGGGAAGGGAGTGTTTCGCCCGGTTCGCGGTTTTGGTGCGTTTCGTAGAAGGATTGAATGGACGCGAGGATTCCCGTGACGGCGGTTTCGTGGATTTGGTTGAGTTCCAGAAGGCGGTAGCAGAAAGCCTCGGCGCTTACGCCGAAATGGCGTTTCATCCGGAGAACGAGCGGGTATGTCCAGTCGCCGCGCCCCGTACCGAGCGAATTGGCAATAAAGAGGATTGCGTTGCGCGGAAGGAGGAAGCAGGCGGCGAAATACTTGGCGAACCGTCGATTGGCTTCTGCGGACTCGAAGACCGGTTTTTCGCCGTTGTGGATAAAGAGATAGAGGTAGGCAAGTTCGAGGGCAATCCGGAAAAGCTGTTTTTCCGGTGTGCTGTTGCCGTTGACGACAAAGAAAGCGCCGTTGTTGTTGCGGTCGTAGAAAGAAAAGCTCTCCGTATTGCGGGGCAGTTCGAGGAAGAGGACTCGAATGCCCCTGTTTTCCAGCAAGGAGACGTAATCGAGAATGACGGAGTCGCCGATACCGAGGAACGAGCGAACAGCCGTTGCAAGGGCTTCCGCGCCATCGGTGGAGGTCCGGAATGGGATGGTCAGCGGGATGGAGGTTTTACGGAACGCCCCACAGAGTGTCTCGATGCGCAGGTAATCGAAGATTCGCCGTTCGAGGAGGGTGATGGTTTCTTCGGAAGGGAGCGGTGCCGCGTAGGAATCGAGTCGCGTCGTGCGAATGATGCCGCGACGGGTGAGGGGGGCGAAGAGTTTTTCCTCGGGGGTTTCGAAGAGTTCGCGAAGCCCCGGCAAAAGCGAATCCGTTTCGGGCGATTGATCGGGCGGCGGTGTCGCTTGTGTGCCATTGGCGACGCGAAGAAGATCGTCGGGCGTTGTTCCAAGGGCCTCGCAGATCCGTCGGAAGGTCCGGAGAGACGGCATACGGTGTCCGTGTTCGAGGGCGCTGATTTGTCCCGGATTCATCTCTGCCAGCGTAGCCAATTCGATTTGGCGAAGACCGCGGCGGTTTCGCAGATTTCGGAGAGCGGCGCCGATTGTAGCGGCCTCGCCCCTTTCCTTATCCACCGAGAAACCGGGCTTTTTGGAAAGACGTTTCTGTTTAGCCATGCTGTGGAGTGGGATGAAGTGGGAAGGGGGGGGATCAGCGGAGTCCGAGTTCGCGGAGAACGGGAAGATTGCCGTCGATCAGACGATTGATGGCATTGACGGAGAAGCGCGAAGCGCCGCCGTCGGGCGGTGTATTGCAACAATAGTCGAGCAAGGAATCGATGGAGGTTTCCGCGACATGCAACCGCGTATCGGAAGACGCATAGTAGAGGAGGACGCGACCATCGGGATCGGCGATCCACCCGTTTGAGAAGACGACATTCGAAACATCTCCGATGCGTTCCTCGCCCTGCGGTGCGATCAGGTAGCCGCCCGGTTCCGCGATGACGCGGGACGGATCGTCGAGAGCGGTCAGATAGAGATAAAGCACATACCGCAAACCGTCGGCGCAGCCGCGGACGCCGTGGGCGAGATGGAGCCAGCCGCGCCGGGTTCGGATGGGTGCGGGACCCTCGCCGTTTTTGACCTCGGCAATCGTGTGGTATCGGCGTCTCTGGATGATTTTCTGGGACGTGACGCGTGCATGCTCAATATCCTCCACGAGAGCCCAACCGATTCCGCCGCCGGAACCGGTATCGATAAAGCCGTCTTGCGGGCGCGTATAGAACGCGTATTTGCCGTCGACGAATTCGGGGTGGAGTACGACATTGCGTTGTTGCGACGGGCTGACGAGATCGGGCAGGCGTTCCCACGAGAGAAAATCCCGGGTTCTGCAGATGCCGGCGGACGCCGTAGCCGCGCTCAAATCTTCGGGATGTGCGTCATCGTGGCGCTCGGCGCAGAAGATGCCGTAGATCCAGCCGTCTTCGTGGGCGGTCAGACGCATATCGTAGACATTTGTCGCAGGAATGGCGTCCTCCGGCAAGGAGACGGGGCGTTCCCAGAAGCGGAATCCATCGATGCCGTTCGGCGATTCGGCAATCGCGAAGAAGGATTTCCGGTCGGCGCCTTCGACGCGAACGCACAGCAGATATTTGCCATTCCAGCGAATTGCGCCGGCATTCATCGTCGCATTGGCCGCGATTCTTTCGCGCAGGTGCGGATTTGTCTCTTCGGACAAATCGTAGCGCCATTCGAGGGGGACGTGTTTGGCGGTCAGAACGGGATTCCGGTAGCGGCGGAAAATGCCGTTATCGGGCAGAATGGGAAGATTGGGGGTTGCGAGCAGTTTTTCCTGCCGGTGGAAGAGGTCGAGAAGACGGGAGCGAAAAGCGTCTGTCATAATGTGGAACTTCGAGGAAAGAAAACCAGGAATCGGGAGAAAGGGAGGAAAAAGAGAAATCTGGCGACTTCTCTTTTCCGGTAAATCTACCATAAATTCTTTTCCATTTCGAGAAAAAGATTGCCGGTTTTTCAGAAATTCCGAAGAAGGCGCATTGATTTTCGGTTTTTGGAGAAGAGAAAACAAGAATGAACGATTTTTTTTGTTCTCCTTGTATTTTTTGCTTGCATTTTGCTTTGGATTCGCGTAGACTTGGAAATCGTTTTTCAAAACCTAATTGGAGATTCACCTCAAAATGAAGGTGCGCAGTTCAGTTAAAAGATTGTGCGAACAATGCAAAATCGTTCGCCGCAAGGGCATCGTGCGTGTCGTATGCACGAACCCTCGTCACAAACAAAGGCAAGGCTAAGGAGATCCGTTATGCCGAGACTCATGGGTATTGATATTCCCGACAACAAGCGGATCGAAATTTCTCTCCGCTACATCCACGGGATTGGTCCTGCCCGTTCCAAGCAGATTCTGGAGCAGACCAAGATTGACGCCGGCAAGCGTGCCAGCACGCTCACGGCAGACGAGATTCGTGCCATTATTGCCGTCATTCAGGCGAATTGGCATGTTGAAGGCGATCTTCGCCGCGAAGTGTCTCAGAACATTCGCCGTCTCGTCAGCATTGGCAGTTACCGTGGTTCGCGCCATCGCAAGGGCTTGCCCTGCCGTGGTCAGCGCACGCGTACGAATGCCCGCACCCGCAAGGGCGGCAAGCGCACGGTCGGTGCGATTCGCGACAAGGAGCAGCGCACGGCCATGAAGGCTGCGCAGGCCGGCAAGTAATCGCTTCTAAGAAGTAAGGAACAAAACAATGGCAGAAGAAAACAAAGCTCCTGTTGAAGAGGCGAAGCCCGCCGCCAACGAGCCCTCCGAGGCGATGAAGATCGTCATGGGCGACGTTTTGGCGCAGCAGGCTCCGATTGTCGATGATGACAAGAAGCGCCGTGGCCGTTCGATTCCGGCCGGTGTTGCCCACATTACGGCTTCGTTCAATAATACGCAGTGCTGCATTACCGATGCGCGTGGCAATGTGATTGCCTGGAGTTCGGCCGGCAAGGTCGGCTTCAAAGGTTCGCGCAAGTCGACTGCATTTGCCGGAACGCTCGTTGCGCAGGATTGCGCAAAGGTTGCGATTGGCAAGGGCATGCATGAGGTTGAGGTTCTGGTTCAGGGTGCCGGTGCCGGGCGTGAGAGCGCGGTTCGCGCGATTGCGGCTTCGGGCATGGCTGTGACTGTGATCAAGGACATCACGCCGATGCCGCACAATGGTTGTCGTCAACGCAAGAGAAGGAAGGTCTAATCCATGGCTCGTTATACTGGTCCGAAGACGAAGATTTCCCGTCGTTTCGGCGAAGCGATTTACGGTCCCGACAAAGTATTTGACCGTCGCAATACCCCTCCGGGGCAGCATGGTCCGAAGCGTCGCAAAAAGATGACGGACTACGGCATGCAGCTTCGTGAGAAGCAGAAGGCGAAGTATGTTTACGGGATGCAGGAGCGTCAGTTCCACACATTCTATGTCCGTTGTCTGGCCAAGCGCGGCAACACGGGCGATCTTCTCCTTCAGATGTGCGAAAGCCGTCTTGACAACGTCGTGTACCGTCTGGGTCTTGCACCGACCCGTCCGGCGGCCCGTCAGCTTGTGACGCATCGTCACATTGAGGTTGACGGCAAGGTTGTCAATGTTCCCTCGTACATTGTCAAGCCCGGTCAGAAGGTTGGCGTTCGCGAGCGCGACCGCAACATGGACGCCATTGTCGAGTCACTCAAGCATCCGCGCGAGAAGGCTTACGATTGGCTGACGTTTGACGATGCCGTCAAGACGGGCACGTTCACGCGCGTTCCGGAGCCTTCCGAGGTTCCCGAGACTGTGAACATGCAGACGATTGTCGAACTTTACTCTCGCTAAACGAAGTTCCGCCATCGAGTGGTGGATTTTGTTTCCAACAAGGTCAAAATTCCTGCAACCGTCCGAGGTTGGAACCGCGTGGCGGTTGCAAGGAAAGGAAAGAAGAGATCATGCCTATTAGACTCAATGATTTCCAGATGCCGAAGTACTTCACTCCGGAGTCGGCTACCAAAACTTCCCATTTTGGCCGTTACACGGCGGAGCCGTTTGAGATTGGCTATGCCCGCACGATTGGCAATTCGCTTCGTCGGGTTTTGCTCTCCTCGATTGAAGGCTATGCGATTTCCTCGGTGAAGATCGAGGGTGCGCCTCATGAATTCTGTTCGATTCCTGGTGTTAAGGAAGATGTCACTGAGATCGTCCTTTCTCTCAAGCAGGTTTTGATCAAGGCGTATACCGCTGAGCCTCAGATTGTCCATGTTCTCCGGAAAGGTCCCTGTGTCGTTACGGCCGGCGATCTGGAGGCGGAGTGTGGCAATATCGAGGTAATCAATCCGGATTTGCACATTGCAACGGTCAACGAAGAAGGAACCTTCGAGATGGAGGTCAAGATCACCAAGGGGCGCGGCTATTGCCCGGCCACTTGGGATACGGACCCGAATGCTCCCGAGAATGCGGACAAGCGTCCTCGGCAGAACGAGATTGGCATCATTCCGATCGATCGCATCTATTCGCCGGTTCGCCGCGTCAATTTCGAAGTCGCCAACACGCGTGTCGGTCAGAAGACGGACTACGAGCGTTTGGTTCTCGAAGTAACGACGGATGGCCGTGTCGACCCGACGGACGCCATTTTGCATGCTGCCGACATTTTGCGGCATCATTTGGATGGCATCATCCGCAACTTGCAGGACGTTACGGTCGGCGACGTTGCTCCGTCGTCGGTTGTCGCGCCTCAAGGCGAGGATGCGGAAGAGCTCCGTCGCAAGCTGGCGATGAGCGTCAATGAAATCGAGCTCTCGGTCCGTTCTGCCAACTGCCTCAACAATGCGAAGATCACTACGGTCGGCGAGCTCTGCACTCGTACGCAGTCCGATATGCTCAAGTTCCGTAATTTCGGCAAGAAGTCCCTCAATGAAATTGAGCAACGTCTCAAAGAGATGGGCCTCGAGTTTGGAATGAATATCGATCCTTCGTTGCTCCCGCCCACGTCCGATCACGAATAATTTTAAAGGTTTCCCATGCGTCACAGAAAGAATAACGTCAAATTCGGTCGCTCTTCCGCTCACCGGGAAGCGCTGATTGAGATGCTTGTCATTGGTCTGATCAAGGCCAAATCGATTCGCACTTCGGCTCGCAAGGCCAAGGTTGCCCGTCAACTTGCCGAGAAGATGGTCACGGTTGCCCGCAAGGGTGGTGTGGTTGCCTATCGTCAGGCTCTCGCGGTTCTCCGCGACGAGGATGCTGTCCATGAGCTTTTCACTGTCATCGTTCCGATGCAGGAAGGTCGCAATGGCGGTTATACCCGCATTGTCAAGCTTGGCCAGCGCTCCTCCGACGGATGCGAAATGGCTGTTTTGAGTTGGGTGAACGAGCCGGTTGCCGCTGAGGCCGCCGCCCCCGCCGCCCCTGCAGAAGAAGTGGCTGCGCCCGCTAACTAAGGAGAGTTCCGATGTCGCTACAATCTCATGATCACGTTGAACGCATCAAGCACGTTCGTCGTCCCAAGAAGAGCCCGGCGGAGCGCGCCCATCGCCAGAGCGTCCAGAAGAAGCGTTTGATTGCGCTTGGATATCCGCAGGAAGAGGCCGATCGCCTTTCTCCGTTGGAGATCCGCACGAAGCTCACGCACCCGAAGAAGGTCGTGCAGGAGCTTGCCAAGCGTGCTGCGAAGGCTGCTTCCGCGCAGTAACGAAACAATTCGTTTTCCATCTGCTATGCAAGCGGAAGCGAAAGTCGTTTCGCACGAGCCGGTGCAGGCGGGTTACCGTCTGCTCCGGCTTTCTTGTCCCGGTTTGGCAACACAGGCCTCTCCGGGGCAATTCATTCATGTTCGGGTTCCCGCGCTCGATCCGGGGGCTTTGAGACGTCCTTTTTCGCTCTGCGATGTCCATCCGGAGGATGGGACGATTACCGTACTGTACAAACAGGTCGGTCGCGGAACCGCTGCGATGGCGGGATTGCGTGCCGGCGATCCGGTCGATATTATCGGACCGCTTGGACGCGGGTTCAAGTTGCCGGAAGCGGGTGTGACACCGCTTTTGGTCGGCGGCGGATTTGGTGTTGCACCGCTCTATTATCTGGCGCGCACGATCGGGCGTCCTGTCCATTTGTTTGTCGGCGGTCGCACGGCGAATGATATTTTGTTGGTCGATTGGTTCGAGCGGCTGGGCTTCTGCGAAGTCCATCCTGCAACGGACGATGGTTCGTTTGGTGTCAAGGGACTTGTCACGAAGCCGCTCGACGACTGGCGTTCCGATCATGCGGATACGCCTGTTGCGCTGTATGCGTGCGGACCCGGACCGATGTTGCATGCCATTGACGATCGTGCGGTCGCCTGGAAGGTTCCGGGCTTCATTTCGTTTGACCGCCGGATGGCCTGTGGCGTTGGAGCTTGTCTCGGCTGCACGCAGAAGATTCGTGCGGGCGGGATGGTTGCCATTGCCCGCGTGTGTGCGGACGGGCCTGTTTTTCGTGCAGGTCAAATCGTTTGGGAGGAAGTGTAATGGCGGCAACGGAAGAAGCGTTTGAACCGGATCTGTCCGTTTCGCTGGGTGGTCTTTCGATGGCTAATCCGGTGACGGTTGCCTCCGGTACGTTCGGTTTTGGGCGCGAGTACGAGTCGTATCTCGATCTGCGCAAGTTGGGGGCGATTACCTGCAAAGGGATTTGCCTTGACGCTTGCCCCGGCAATCCGCAGCCGCGCATTGCGGAGGTTCGAGCCGGAATGCTCAACGCGATCGGGTTGCAGGGTCCGGGGGTCAATGGCTTTCTTCGTTCCGCCGTTCCGTTTCTCCGGAAGATCAATGTTCCCGCCATCGTCAACATCTGGGGTAAGTCCGTTGAAGAATATGCCGAGGTTGCGCGCATTCTTTCGGACGCAGAAGGCATTTCCGCCTTGGAAATGAATGTATCTTGTCCGAACGTGAAATTGGGCGGACATTCTTTCGGGCACGATCCGAGCGTTCTTTCCGGCGTTGTTTCCGCCGTTCGGGCCGCTACAAAGCTCCCGTTGTTTGTGAAGCTTGCCCCAAATGTCTCCGACATTACGGTCTATGCGCGTGCCGCAGAAGAATCGGGTGCGGATGGTCTCTCGATTTCGAATACGATTCCCGCAATGCTGATTGATACCGAACGGCGGCGCCCGTTCCTCGCCAATGTTCAGGGCGGGCTTTCGGGTCCGGCGCTCCATCCGGTGGCTGTCCGTCTCGTTTGGCAGGCCGCCGCTGCCGTGAAGATTCCAATTATTGGCATGGGCGGAATCGTCGAACCGGTGGATGCCATTGAATTCTTGTGTGCCGGAGCTTCCGCTGTCGCGATCGGAACGGCTAATTTTGTCGATCCGACAACGGCTTTGCGTGTTTTGGATGGCATCCGGGATTATATGATTCGTCACCGGATCAAGACGATTCGCGAAATTTCCATTCGCGGGGAAGTTTAAGGTCCGGAGGCATAGCGTTTATCGACACGCTAGCTTTGACACGCCAGGCGTGCTTTATGGTAAGCGTGTCAGGCATGAACCATGCGGAAGTGCAGGGGGATTGAGAACTGCCGATGCGATCATCTGATCGGCAGATTGGTACACTTGGCGTTTTTCCGGAGGACGGGGAGAAGACTCGTGCGGTAGCGCTTTTGCGACGAGTTGAGGGGGAAAACCTTCTTCCGAGGAGAACGTCAATGTTCCAACAGAATCAACCTGCCATCAAGTGAGCCACCGCGTGCGAATTTTGCGGTGCGTAATGGCGGTCGGGCGCGAGCCGGGAGGCCCGGCGGCCAAGCATCGCGCCGTATCGGGTAATGCACGAGCGAATTTTGCGGGGCACGAGTGGGGAACGGAAGTGGGAGCGGGGTACGGGAGCGGGAGGCCAAGCCGCGCACCGCGCCGCCCGGGTAATGCGCGTGGGAAATGGCAAGTAGCACACGTTGAGAGTTTTGCGGGGGGCGTCTCCGTGCGCCCCCCTATAGCCGCGCAGGGCGCGGCGTCCGGTCACCCCCGGCGCTCAGGCAACGGGGCGCACCGCCATGCCGCACCACGGCGCGCGCGACCATGCCGCACGGGCG
>JAEDLN010000195.1 GCA_016295275.1 Kiritimatiellia bacterium | reverse complement strand
GAACAATTCCAGCCAGTAAGCCTGATAAGGTTCAAAGCAAGTTGTTCTCATCTTATCTACCGCAACGGGACCGCACCACGGGACACGTGCGTAATCCGCGTGCGAATATTGCCGCATAATGGCGTGCGCCCCACGCGTGGGTAATGGCGGTAGGGCGTGGCGACGGGGTCCGGGCGGTGCGCACGCAACGGGGTACGGCAATAGGATACGCGGAGTGATGAGGCTCGCCAAAAACGGGGATAAGGGTGCGTTTGACGGACACTTGCGCAAAACGGTATTGAAGGGTAGAATCGCATCTGATTCGATTGCCATGAACGCCTCACGACACAAAGTACTCAATTCCCCTGCCATCCGGAGAATGCCATCGTATTTGCACTGGCTTCTCCGCATACAAGAATCGGGGAAGAAGACTGTTTCCACGACGGAGTTGGCCGATTATATGCGAATCGGTTGGATTGTCGTGCGGAAGGATATTGCGCTCACGGGAATTTCCGGCCGTCCGCGCATCGGGTATGATATCGGCAAGTTGATTGTCGCCATTCGCGCCTATTTGGGTTGGCAGACGATGCATTCCGCCACGTTGGTCGGTGCGGGTGCTCTCGGTTCCGCCATTCTTGGCTACGACGAGTTCGTGCGCTACG
Source organism: Kiritimatiellia bacterium (assembly GCA_016295275.1). Classification (GTDB taxonomy): domain Bacteria; phylum Verrucomicrobiota; class Kiritimatiellia; order RFP12; family UBA3636; genus JAEDLN01. The sequence continues at coordinate 3,613 of JAEDLN010000195.1, read as the reverse complement.
GGTTGAATATCGAGACGGTGTTCGATACGGATCCGGCGAAAATCGGAACGGACGTGCACGGGCATACGATTCTGTCGTTGGCAAGTCTTCCGGAGGTTTTCCGGAACAACGTGCCTGAAATTGCGGTGTTGTGCGTTCCGGCGTCGTCGGCGCAGGATGTTGCGGATCTGCTGGTGGCGCAGGGAGTCCGTTGCATTTGGAATTTTGCGAATGTCACATTGGCGGTTCCCGAGAATGTCATTGTCCAACGCGAAGTGTTGGCGGGCGGGTTGGCCATGTTGTCCGTCAAGATGAAAAAAGCGGCCGGCGCCAATATCGACATCGAAGACTAAGCCGGCGAGAGCGATTGCGCACAGCATCCGAAACTCCTTTTTTCCCGTTTTTCCGGTTTTCGGGAAGATCGGCATCGAATGGATTTTCTTTGGAAATCATGCATTTTCCACAATCAGTCCGTCTTTTCGGCCGTTCTGCGATCCGGAAAGAGCATTGGAAGACCCTTTTTTGGAGAGGGGTCAGATTTTCATTGACTTTCGAGGGTTGAATCCATATTCTTAGGAGCCATTCGAAATCATACCTTTTTGTATCAATAAAAAAATACCTAACCCTAGCATATAGGATCTGACTATGGCAGCCAAGACCGTGAAAAAGCCCGAGCCGACCGCAGAAGAGGTTGCGCAGGCCGCTCTCGAGCAGGAAAAGCTCGAAGCTCTCATCAAGCGCGTCAAAGAAGCGCAGCAGAAATTCGCCAATTACACGCAGGAGCAGGTTGACCGCATTTTCCAGGCGGCGGCTCTTGCGGCATCCGCGCAGCGCATTCCGCTGGCGCAGATGGCGGTTGAAGAAACCGGCATGGGCATCGTTGAAGACAAGGTCATCAAGAATCACTTTGCTTCCGAGTACATCTGCAACAAGTATCTGCACGACAAGACGTGCGGCATCATCGAAGAGGATGAAGCCTTCGGGTTGATCAAGGTTGCGGAGCCCCGCGGCATTCTCGCCGGCATCGTTCCGACGACGAACCCCACTTCGACGGCCATCTTCAAATCGCTCATTGCCCTGAAGACCCGCAATGCCATCATCTTCTCGCCGCACCCCCGTGCCAAGAATTGCACGATTGCCGCGGCGAAGATCGTGTTGGATGCGGCGGTCAAGGCCGGTGCTCCGGAGGACATTATCGGCTGGATCGAGAATCCGTCGATCGAGCTCTCCGCCTATCTCATGAAGCATCCGGATACCGCTTTGATTTTGGCGACCGGCGGTCCCGGCATGGTCAAGGCGGCCTACTCGTCCGGCAATCCTGCCGTCGGCGTAGGTCCCGGCAACGATCCGGTCATTATCGACGATACGGCCGACATCAAGATGGCGGTTTCGTCCATTCTCATGTCGAAGACCTTCGACAACGGCATGATCTGCGCGTCCGAGCAGAGCGTCACTGTTCTTTCGAACATCTACGATGAGGTTCGCAAGGAATTCGTCTATCGCGGCGGATACATTCTGAATGCGGAAGAATTGGAGAAGGTCGGTGCGCTCCTCCAGCTTCCGAATGGCGGCATCAACCCGAAAATCGTCGGCCAGTCGGCTGTCACGATTGCGAAAATGGCCGGAATCGAGGTTCCTGCCGATACGAAGGTCTTGATTGGCGAAGTCAGCGGCATCGGTCTGGATGTTCCGTTCTCCCGCGAGAAGCTCTCTCCGACATTGGCGATGTACAAGGTCGATACCTACGAGCAGGCGGTTGAGAATGCCAAGGCGCTCTTGGCCTACGGCGGACTTGGCCACACGGCGGTGCTGTACACCAATACGCAGAATGAAGAGCGCATCCGCAAGTTCGGTCATGACGTTCTTGCTTCCCGCGTGCTGATCAACACTCCTGCCTCGCAGGGTGGCATCGGCGATTTGTACAACTTCGCTCTTCCTCCGTCGCTCACGCTTGGTTGCGGCAGCTGGGGCGGCAACTATGTCAGCGAAAACGTCGGCCCCAAGAACCTGATCAACATCAAGAATATTGCCAAACGGAGAGAGAATATGCTCTGGTTCCGTGTTCCCAAAAAAATCTACTTCAAGTACGGTTGTCTCTGCACGGCTCTCGGCGATCTCGAGGGCAAGAAGCGTGCGTTTATCGTCACGGACCACTTCCTGTACAATTCCGGCATCATGGCTCCGATGATCCGCAAACTCGAGAGCATGGGCATCGTCTGCCATGTGTTCGCCGATGTTCTGCCGGATCCGACGATCCAGACGGCTCGCGTCGGTCTCTCCCAGCTGAAGAGCTTCGATGCGGATGTCATCATTGCCGTTGGCGGCGGTTCTCCGATGGACTGCGCGAAGATCATGTGGCTCATGTACGAGCAGCCGCAGATCAAGTTCGAGGACATTGCCGGCCGCTTCATGGATATCCGCAAGCGCATCGTCAAGGTGCCGGATCTCGGAACGAAGGCTCTTCTCGTCTGCGTCCCGACCACCTCGGGCACCGGTTCGGAAGTTACGCCCTACGCCGTGATTACGGATGCCGATACGCAGGTGAAGTACCCGGTCACGGATTACGCGCTCACTCCGAGCATGGCGATCATCGATACGGAGCTGGTCATGAAGCTGCCGAAGGGCCTTACCGCGATTTCCGGTATCGATGCCCTCACGCACGCGCTCGAATCCCGCGTTTCCGTCATGGCCTCCGATTACAACAACGCCCTTGCGAATGAGGCGACCCGCCTGATTTTCGAGTATCTGCCCCGTTGCTACAACAATGGTCCGATGGACGAAGAGGCGCGCGAACACATGTTCAACGCCGCCGCCATGGCCGGCATGGCCTTTGCCAATGCGTTCCTCGGTCTCTGCCACTCGATCGCGCACAAGCTCGGTGGCATGTACCACGTGCCGCATGGTCTCGCGAATGCCTTGTTGATCAACGACGTGATTCGGTACAATGCTACGGACAAACCTTCCAAGCAGGGCTCCTTCCCGCAGTATCACTTCCCGAATGCCAAGGCGGACTACGCGAATGTCGCCCGCTACGTCGGCATCACCGGAAAGAATGACGACGAACTCGTTCAGGGTCTCATCGACAAGATCGAGGAACTCAAGACGATCTGCAACATTCCGAAAACGCTCAAGGAATGGCTTGATGCCAAGGGTGTTACGGAGAAGGTCTTCCTCGACCAGCTCGATGAACTTGCCACGAAGGCGTTCGACGATCAGTGCACCGGCGCCAACCCGCGCTATCCGCTGATCCCCGAGATCAAGGACATCATCCTCAAGTGCTACTACGGCAAATAAGCCGAAGATCGTTGACGGTTTCGACCGAAACCGGACGATTCCGCAAACCGCCGACTGCCGTTGGGCAGCCGGCGGTTTCTTTTTGTAAACCGGCGGCGAGCCACCGCGAGCGAGCCGGGAGGCCCGGCGGCCGACCATCGCGCCGCATCGCCCCGTGGTCGTGCGTAATGCGCGGGAGTAATAGCGGCGCGCACCACGCGGGTGTAATGGCGGTAGGGCGCGGCGGTGAGCCACCGCGTGCGAATATTGCGTGGGTAATGCGCCGCCCCCCACGCGTGGGTAATGCGCGTGCGAATTTTGCGTGCGTAATGGCGGCGCGATTATGACATCGCGCCGGGTG
>JAEDLN010000194.1 GCA_016295275.1 Kiritimatiellia bacterium | reverse complement strand
TGGTTTAATTCCCGCATTACATTTCGGAACCCGATCGTAGCTCTCCCGGACGTCCCGTTTTACCGTTTTACCCAGAATTTCCACTGACATGCGCTGGTCCAAATCACTTATTGCAACCCTTCGCGAAGATCCTCAAGAAGCCGAAATCATCTCGCACAAACTCCTCGTTCGAGGCGGCTTTCTGGTCAAGCTTTCCGGCGGACTCTACTCCTTTTCGCCGCTTGGCGTTCGCGTTCTCCATAAGGTGGAACAGATCATTCGCGAAGAAATGGATCGCGCAGGCGCAAATGAAGTCCTCTTTACGGCACTTCAACCGATTGAACTGTGGGAAAAATCCGGTCGCGCCAACTTGATGGGAAAATCCATGTTTACGCTCAAGGATCGTGCCGATCGCACAATGGTCCTCGGCCCAACCCATGAGGAAGTCGCTACCGATTACGTGACGCATCTCATCAACTCGTATCGGCAGCTGCCTTGCACCATCTATCAAATCCAAACCAAATTCCGCGATGAGATTCGCCCCCGCTTCGGGTTGATTCGCGCAAAGGAATTCATCATGAAGGATGCCTATTCCTTCGATGTCGATTCCGATGCCGCCAACGAATCCTATCAGCGGATGTACGACGCCTATCTGCGGATTTTCAAACGCTGCGGCTTGGCCGCTCACCCCGTTGAAGCGGACACCGGTGCCATCGGCGGAAACCACTCGCACGAATTCATGGTCCTCTCCGAAACGGGCGAAGACGGAATCCTGCACTGCCCGAAGTGCCATTACGCCGCCAACCAAGAGCGCGCCGAACGCACGCCTGCTCCGCACCCCTTTACGACAGCCTCCGACCAACCTCGCGAAAAGGTCGCAACCCCCGGCGCACACTCCGTCGAAGATGCCGCCGCCGCTCTCAACGTCCCGACAACGCAAATCGTCAAGTCGCTCGTCTACCTGCTCGACGGAAAACCCGTCATGATACTCGTTCCCGGAACCCGCGAAATTTGCGAGTGCAAAGTGCGCCGTATCATAGGCTCCGCCGAAATCGAGTTGGCGGATCCCGAGACAACAGGAAAGGTTGCAGGTCCTTTCGGTTCCATCGGTCCGATCGGCGTCTCCATCCCCGTTTATGCGGATATCGGCCTCAAGAATGCCCGCGACGTCTGCGTCGGCGCCAATGAAGAGGGCTTCCACATCCGCCATGTCAATCTCGTCGAAGATCCCGAAATCAAAATTGCTGGCTGGGGCGATTTTATCAATGTCGAGGCCGGCGACCGCTGCCCGCACTGCGGTACGGAGCTCGCCCTCGAGCGCGGAACCGAAGTCGGCCATGTCTTCAAATTCGGCTACAAGTACACCAAATCCTTCAACTCGACATTTCTGGATGCCGACAAGCAATCCAAGCTCATGTTCGGCGGCTGCTATGGCATCGGCGTTTCCCGGACGGTCCAAACCATCGCACAGCTCAACAACGACAAGGATGGCATCATCTGGCCGGCTTCCGTCTCCCCCTTCCAAGTCGCTTTGCTCGCTCTCGATACGAAGGACGAAACCTGCACCAAGGTCGTGGATGCCCTCGAAAAATCGTTCGAGGAAAACGGCATCGATGTGCTGGTCGACGATCGCGAAGAACGCCCAGGCGTCAAATTCAAGGATGCCGATCTGATCGGTTGCACCGTGCGCGTGGTCGTTGGCAGCAAATCCCTGCAGAAGGGCGGTGTCGAAGTCCGTTCCCGCCGCACCGGCGAAACGCAACTCGTCCCCGTCGATAACGCCCTTGAAGCCGTTCGCGCCATTCTCAAACAATAGCCTCCTCTGCGTTCTACGCATTCCGACATACCTTTCCGTTTCCTTTGCTCTATCGTCTCATGAAAGAAAACGACAAAAAAACGCTGACCAAGCATTCTCTCGTGCTCTCGCTTTCGCGGCAGTTCGATATTTCCCGCGCGAAAGCCCTCGAGATTCTGGAACAAGTCTTTTCCGATATCTCGACCGCCATCGGACAGGGCAAACACTGCGAATTCCGTGACTTTGGTTCGTTCACCGTCTCCGAACGGAAACCCCGTATCGGACGCAATCCGCACAAACCGAACGATATCTACGAAATCCCCGGTCGCCGCTGTGTCAAATTCCGTCCCGGAAAAACACTTCGAGAGCAGCTCGCGACGTTTCCCGAAGAACAAACCGATTCCGACGGCGAATAACGCCTCCCGTTCCTTTTCCATCCTTTTGCGTTCTTTTTCCTATGGCTGACTTTTCCGCTCCGCGCGGCATGCGCGATTTCTACCCGGAAGACATGGTTCTCCGAAACCGCATTTTCGATTCTTGGCGTGCCGCAGCGGTTGCCTCTGGCTTCGAAGCCTACGATTCTTGCGTTGTCGAATCCCTCGAATTGCTCAAACGCAAGGCCGGCGAGGAAATCGTAAACCAGATTTACGCCTTCCAAGACAAGGGCGGACGCGAAATCGCCCTCCGCGCCGAAATGACGCCGACCCTCGCCCGCATGGTCGCAGCCCGTCAAGGCTCCCTCCGCTTCCCCATCAAGTGGTTCACCATCGCACAGTGCTTCCGCTACGAACGCATGACGCGCGGCCGTAAACGCGAACACTACCAGCTGAATCTCGATATCATCGGCGAAGAAGCCGTCTCCGGCGAAGCCGAAGTCATCTATACCGCCATCGCCGCTCTCCGCAAGATGGGCGTCCCCGATTCCGCGTATCGTGTCCATCTTTCCAACCGCGCGCTCCTTTCCGAACTGCTGCTCGGCCTTAAAATCGAGGAAAAATTCCACCAGGGCGCCTTTATCGCACTCGATAAAAAAGGAAAGATTCCACGCGAGGAAATCGAACAGATCCTGCGCGAGGAGGGGCTTACCGATGAGGCCTGTGCCGCTGCCTTCAATTTGATGGAAATCCGCTCGCTCGAAGAAGCAGAAGCCATCGTCGGACCCGATTCTCCCTCCATTCGCCGAATTCGCGACCTCTTCGAATTGCTCGATTGCTACGGCATTCGAGAGCAAGTCGTGTTCGACATCTCCGTCGTTCGCGGCCTTTCCTACTATACGGGCATCGTTTTCGAAGCCTTCGATACGCAAGGCGCTTTCCGCGCAATCTTCGGCGGCGGTCGCTACGACAATCTCCTGACGACCATCGGCGGCAAACCGACTCCTGCCGTCGGTCTCGGCTTCGGCGACGTCGTAATCGGCGAAATCATCCAAGCCTTGAATCTTCCCGACACCCGCCCGCAACCGGAAAATCTCTTCATCGGATACATGCAGGAAGCGCAGCGCAAGGCCGCAACCCGGCTCGCCGCTTCCGAACGCGCCAAAGGCAAACACGTTACCCTTCAGCTCCATCCGCAAAAACCAAAGGCATTTTTTGCAGCCGCCGGAGAAACCGCTACTTCTGCCGTCTTTCTCGGACCCGATGACGTCGCCTCCGGAAAGGCTCGTGTCAAAAATATGACAACTCGTGAAGAAACCGAGATTCCTCTCGTATGATTGCGATTATTGACTACCATGCCGGTAATTTGACGAGCGTCCGCCTCGCCTTCGAGACGATCGGGGCCCCCGTCGAGGTGACCTCCGATCCGGAACGGATTCGCCTCGCAGATCATATCCTCTTCCCGGGTGTCGGCGCCGCCGGTTCCGCTATGCAAAACCTCTCCGGCCTGAACCTTGCCGGACTTCTTCGCGAACGCGTTGCCGCCGGCATCCCCTTCCTTGGAATTTGCCTCGGAACGCAAATCCTCTTTGAAACTTCCGAAGAGGACGGGGGGACTCCCTGCCTAGGAATCCTCCGCGGCTCCGCGAAACGATTCCAGCCCCGTACGCACGCCGACAAAATTCCGCAAATCGGATGGAATCAGGCAAAACAATCGCGACCGCACCCGCTCCTTTCCGGCATCCCGGATGAGAGCGATTTCTACTTCGTCCACTCCTACTATCCCGCACCGGCAGATCCGACGGACATAATCTGCACAACGGAATACGCCGGAACCCGATTCGCCTCCATGGTGGGACGAAACAATATGGCGGCAACGCAGTTCCACCCCGAAAAATCCGGTCAAATCGGACTGAAACTCCTCGCGAACTTCGTTCGTTGGGACGGAACCGTCCATTAGCCGTTCCTCTATCCCCGTCCGCCCGCCCCCTCGCCGCGCGCACCGCCCGGTGCCCCTTGCCGTGCGCCCCCTCGTGCCCCATTGCCATCCCCGTTGCGCGGTCCCGTTGCCGTGCGCACCCCTCGTACCCCGTTGCGGTAGGGCGCGA
>JAEDLN010000011.1 GCA_016295275.1 Kiritimatiellia bacterium | reverse complement strand
AGCCAGTATTTTCAAGCGAAATTGAAAACCTGGGATCATTTATCCCGGAAAGATCCGGGATAAGGGTGTTTCTTTTTTTTCGCTGGAAACAAAATTCCGTCTGTGGTAAGATTGCGCAAATTATCTACATACAATCAGACGGCCGTTCCTTCGCCGCTGTCGCGCGAGAGGATGACGCCCGACTCCGACAAAGGTTTTCACATGTCCGAAGAAACCACGAAACTTCCCGAATCCGTCTCCGCCGACAACCTCGCTTTCCTTTTGGTTACAGAGGCCGAAAAAACAAATCCGAACGCCGACAAGGTTCTGGATTTGTTCCGGCAGATTGTTCTCCTTCTCGCAAACGAAAAGGACGAGAAGCGTCTTGAGCCGCGCGAGGGCAGCTATGCCTTTGCCGTCCAGAAATTCGTGGACAACGGCATGGTGCCGGCTCTCTCCAAAATCTTCCAGATTCACGCCGCCTATACGGGCGACAAACTCAACTTCGGCCGCGAATGCGCCGCGATTCTCAAAGAGGCCGCCGCACGCAACCGTCTGACACAGGCCAAAATCGATTGCTGCGAATTCGGCTCCGTGCGCCCCACCGAATCCCTCAAACGCCTGGACTTTCTCCTGACTCTCCAGCCGGGTCTTGTAATCGTCGACAAGAAGAACCATATCTGCGGAGAAGTCGCCAAGGAAGATGCTTTCGAAAAGCGCGTCTATATCCGTTTCGACGACCATCCGGAGACGCTCCGCCCGAAAGGATTCGCATTCGCCGCCGAAAGCCTGGAGCCGATCAGCGAAACGAGCATCCTCTACAAACGGCACAAGGATCCCGCCGGCTTCGAACGTCTCTGCGCCGAAAATGCAGGCGATATCGTCGAGGATACCCTCCGCGTATTCGGCGAAATGACCGTCGAAAAACTCCAGGAAACATTGTCCTCCGGAATTCTGCCCGCATCCGTCGAATGGAAGAATTTCTGGAACCTGGCAAAGAAACAACTCGCCGAAAAGGGATCCGTTTACGTCCCCGCCGCGACTCGGAAATCCGAAACGCTATCCTTTGTCTCCCGCCGCAAGCAGGATGAGCCAACCGCCGTCAACGAAGGAATTGTTCGTAAATTGGCTGCGGAACGCGATCCGTATAAACTTCTCAATGATATCGAACGGCTCCTCGTCGGTGCCGGCGCCGATGTCCTGACCGAGGAACAACGCGCAATCTTGACCGATCGTATCGCCTACCTCTTGCGTGCCAGCGTAGCCGACCGCAAGCTGGGCAACCCCGGGAAGGTGCGGACAATCATGCTCGCCTTGCGGATGGGTCTCGACAAGACGAGTCTCCGCTTGGGCGATACCGCCGAGGACGAATTCGCATTCGAGGGAACCTTCGTACCCGCCGAAAACAACACGATCCTCTTGCGCGACACGCTCTGCATGTCCTCGGTCATTCTCGATGCCGCTTCCAAGCTTCCCGCCAAAATGATGGGCGAAATCATCGACACGCTTCCGATCGATACCGATTTGGCCGTCGCCAAAAAGTTCATCGATATGATTCAGGCGAAGAATGTCGAAAAGACCAATTTCAGCGACTCCGTTCGCGAACAGATGAACGCCGCCCTCTTGGATCGCGTCGCTCCGAAATTGCTCCTCGGCGTCGGCGCCGCCGATTTCGAGGCATTCCTCCGGAAAGAATTTTCCAAACCGATTCCATCCTTCCCGCTTCTCCATTGGATTTGCCGCTTCTACAACGACAAGAAGCTCCACGATGCCCTGGCAAAGATCTTCACCCCCTTCGCAATCGTCAGCCAAGCCTTCGCTTCGCTTGAACGCGATGCAGCCGGCGAAGACCTTAAAATGCGCAACGCCATCGAAAAACTCATCCTCTCCGGCGCACAAGGCAAAAAGGAATCCAAGCTCGTCAGCAAGACGGAAGAGGAAAATGGAACCAAATGGCTCTTCCCGCTCGTCAAGCAGATGTCCGCCGCGGAACGCGCGACGATCTTCGTGCGCTTGCGCCCGCTCGAAAAATATATCGGCAAATATCCGTCTACCCGGCTCGTGAAGACGTTGATGGACGCCTATCCCGAACTGGAAGAGAACCTCGAAAAGCCCGCTCCGGAAGGCATCCGTGGTTTCTATGCCGAAAATGTCACATCCCTCCGTTCCTACCAGGAACGAAAGGCGGCCTTCGATCACCTCATGAACGAAGAAATGCCCAAAAACCGGAAGGATATCGAACATGCAAAGAGCTTCGGCGACCTTTCCGAAAACTTCGAGTACGAATCCGCGCGCAATACCGAACGCACCCTCATCGCACGCCAGAAGCAATACGAGGAAGATCTCGAAACCGTCAAGGCATTCAATTTCGCAACCGATCTCCCAGAACAAAACGGTCATGTCGGTATGGGCTCCTATGTCACCGTGATCAATTCTCACGGCGAAAAAACATCCTACGCCATCCTCGGCGTCTGGGACAGCGATACGACCTTGAATATCATCTCCTGCGAAACGCCGCTCGCCAAGGCCCTTCTCGATCATGTCGTCAACGACGAGATCGTCCTGGATATCGATGTCGGCGACGAACAGACTTCCTACAAAATCATCTCTATCGAACCGCTTCCGCCCGAAGTCGTCGCTTGGGCTAGCGCCTGATCGCTGACGCGGATATTCGGTTCCATACGAATCGACGGCGGATGACAGCCTGTTCATAGGCTGGCTTCCGCCTTTTCATTCTCGAACATTCCTTTTCTTCTTTCGCTATGGTTTCTGAAAACGCCACATCCCTTCGCTCCTATCGCGAGCGGGAAGCCCAATTGAACAAAATCCTCCAAGAGGATATGCCGAAAAACCGGAACGATATTCAGGCAGCCAAAGAATTCGGCGATTTGAGCGAAAATTTCGAATACGAAACGGCCCGGAATATGGAACGGCAGCTGATTACCCGTATGGAAAATCTCCGCCGGGAACTCGCATCCGCAAAAATCTACGATTTCGACGTCATGCCGGATCTGTCCAACGGCGTAACCATCGGATGCCGCGTCACCATCGCCTACAATACCGGCGAAACCCGCTGCATCGCAATCCTCGGAGCGTGGGATTTCGACGAACGCCTCGATATCGTCTCCTCCCGTGGAAACCTTGCCGAATGCCTCTATGGGGCACAGCCGGGCGATACCGTCTCTCTGCCCGATCCCGACTTTGACGGCGAATACCTCGAGGCCGTCGTCCAATCCGTCGAACCGCTGACAGACGAAATCCGCGCTTGGGCGCGAAACGCATAACGCCACCCTCGAAAAACAGAACGGCTCGAGCCCTTTCTTCTTGCCCGGAAAAGAAGGAGACGCCCCCTGCAGCGGCAATTTCGCGCAACCCGGCAGATTGGACAGATCCGACTTTATTTGACCGACTCATCCGTGTCCTGTATACTTGTCGGACAGAATCAGCCATGACACAAGAAGATATTCCTACTCAAAAGCTCGATTTGGATTCTCTTCCGGATCCGCATATCGCCGTTCGCCGCACCGATGGATGGATCGCTCTCGCCCTTTTCCTGCTGTCGATCCTCCATTTCTCCCTGACGGCTAACTTTTGGTCGTTCTTGGGTCAACCGTCGACACAGGCATCCATATGGCTGGGAATCATTCCCGCGTCCCTTCCAAACCAATCCCTGCCGACGTTTTTCTGCCGGACGCTCGTTGCACTCGCAGGGCCCCATTTCTCAATTCAGGCCCTCAATTGCCTGATTCTTCTTTGCGCCTCCGCCGCCACCGGCATTTCCTACCTGTTCGCCCTCACCATCTACCGCATCATGCTGCCAAACGAGACGCTTGAGCGGTTCTTCGATCATGCCGAGGCGAAAACATGGCGGATTCTTCGCCTTGCGGCAGTGAGCGCCGCCGTCGCACAGGCATTCTCGCTCCCCATTTGGTTCTCCTCCGCAACGCTGAATGAAGACATGCTCTTCCTGCCGGGACTGCTTCTTTGCGGCTTCGGCTTGATGTGGACGCTCATCGAGGACCGCCGCCGCTTCGCCTTCGTCGCAGCCGGTCTTTTCGGCTTTCTCTCCGCCCAATCCGGAAACTGCCTCGCATTCTTCCCGTTTTTCTTGGCACTGCTACTGAGCGTCAATATCCGCTCCCGCCACTCCTGGATCTACACCATCCTCATTCCGCTCCTGGTTTTCGCCGCTGTCTTCTCCCTCGGGGCCATCCTTTCCGTATCCTTGTTCGAAAACTCCGATAGCTACGAACTTCGGAAATTCGTCAGCAAAAACCTCGTCTTCAAATACTACTTCTCCGGACTCCTTTCCAACGCGCTGGCCCCCATCGTCAATCGCGGTTGGCTGATCCTTTTCGGCGTCATCGTCCTTCCGTTCTGCGCCGTCTTGATCACAGGCCGCCATGCGCTGACGTCAATCGAGAACCGGACCGGAATTCTGTACGCTTGCATCGCCGTCGCATCGGCGATCGCACTTCTGTATAGCCAAATCTCCCCTTGGTCGATTCTCGGCACCTCCAGCAATCTCCTCCTGACCTACCCACTGGCGGCGATTACCTTCGGATTCCTCGTGATCGCCCTCCGCCAATATATCTTTTTCCGATATCCGCAATCAAAACGGATCATCCTTGTCCCTTGGTACATCGGCGCCGCTTTTCTGCTGGGCGAATACACCCTCTCCAAACCGCAAGCCGATTTGCGCATCGTCCGCGAAGTGAGAGCCTACTCCGATGTCGTCCTGGATAGCCTGGAAAACCGCGATCTCCTCATCGCAGATGAAATCTTCGGCCCAATGATCCGACTTCGCGCTTTCGAACGCGAAATGCCCGCGACAATCGTTACGCCGATGGAATCCGTCTCCCCGATCGGCCGATACATGATGCGGGATATTCTCTCAAAAAAGCCCGCGCTGGATGTCGCCCTCGATACCGATTTCTTCTTCTTCCTGAGGACTTTCGTGCGGGAAACGGAAGCGCCCGACCGGCATCTCGCACTGACACTCTACCCGGATATCTGGAACTTGAATCCATTCGCGCCACTGACACATGATTTCATTTTCGTCGGCTCCTCCGGCGAAAAAGGAACGACAGCGCAAACGGATCTCCTCGCCAGCGCAGAACGATTCCATATCCTGCTCGACGAATTCGATACGCGCCTCAACGACAATCGGTACCTCTCAAACGAATTCTCGATCCAGATCCGGAACCGGCTCCGTACGCAGATCTCCTTCGTCGGAAACAACCTCGCGTACAACCTCGAAATGAAAAACTGCGAGGAACCCGCTTTCCGGCTCCTCCGCAAATTGCACGAATTCGACCCCGAGAACGTCTCCGTCTTGCTCAATCTCCATATCCTGCTCGGCAACCGGAAGGATGAAGCGGGACTGGAACAAACAAAGAAGGAACTCGACGAAATCGTCAAAAATCCGGCCCGAGCCATGTCCATCTGGGACCTTACCCGCTCGCAGGGCTATATCTTGAGCCCGGAAGCCTTTATGCTTCTCGGATGGACTTGGACGCTCTCCGGTCAAGTGCCCATTGCAATCCAAACCCTCGACTCCGCACTCCGAGCCCACGAGGAAAGAGACCAGACGGATACGCCGCAGTACTCTTCCATGTTGATTTCCCTGGCCAATATCCACGATCGGACCGGCAACAAAGACGAGGCCGCACGCTACTTCGAACAGGCCCTCGCCGTCAATACCAACAGCCTCCACGCGACACTCGGTCTCTACCATACCAAAATCGCCCAACACAAGCCCAAGGAAGCCGCCCCGCTCCTCGCCCGCTTGAAGGAACTCGATCTCCCCGAGCCGGAATACCTGCGCGAAGAGGCAAATCTGATGCTTTCCAAAGGCAATATCGAACAAGCCTGCAAACTGCTCTACGAGAGCATGCGCGTCGATCCGAACGAAACGCCCGAGACGCTTTTCACCTTGTTCTCGGCACGCCTCGCCGGACTGCGGAAAACATCCGATCCAAAGCTCGTCAAGGACGCCAAACAGGAAATGACGCGCCTTGCTTCCCGTCTCCAAAAGAACCCTGTCGCACGGACCTATCACGCTCCGATCGCATTCGGAATTCTCAATATTCTCGAACAGCGTTACCTCGAAGCCCGCGACAACTTCCGGTTCGCCCAACGCTCCACACCGGATTCCCCCTCCCTGCTTGAACGAATTCTTTTGCTCGACTACGGATTGGTGGATACCATGTCCGCCAATGAAACGGCGCACGCCCTCCTCCGGCTGAATCCCGACCACCCGTTCGCCAACTACGTTCTCGGTTCCCTCGCCGCACAGGAAGAACGCTGGATAGCCGCCCGCGAATACCTGCAGAAGGCCTGTAAATTCTGGGAGGCCGCACAGCCATACGGAAATCTCGCTTTCGTCGAATTGCAGCTCAATGATCTCAAAAACGCCGAATTCCTGATCCGAAAAGCAATCAATCTGAATCGGACGCTTTTCGAATTGCACGATACGCTCGGCCTCATCTTGATGAAGAAAAAGGACTACACGCAAGCCGTCGATGCCTTTCAGCGTGCCTTGCGCTTGCGTCAGGAAGATCCCGTCGTGAGTCTCCATCTCGCACTGCTCTATCTGGAAATGGACGCCGATCGCTACAAAGAAAACATCCTGGCGCTTCTTCCTGTCATTGATGCAGGTGCCGCTTCTTTCTCCGGAACCGACCTTTCCGCTTACCGCAATCTTTCGAAAACGCTCCGTAAGTAGCGAATCGATTCTTCCGGACAACGTTTCATTCCAATCGTTCTCCTATGCCTGAATTCCATCCCGGCCGCGCCATTTGCCTTTGCTCCGGTGGCCTTGATTCCCTTCTCTGCCTGTGCGTTCTTCGCGAACAGGGTGTCCATGCGGAGGCAATCGTCTTTACCTCCCCTTTCTACGCGCCGCCCGACCCGATCGTCAAATCCATCGAGGATCTCGGATTCGTCGCCCATCCCGTCGATTTTACCGCCGATATTCTCGCATTGCTCGAAAACCCTCCCTCCGGATTCGGGTCCTGCCTCAATCCGTGCATCGATTGCCACGCCAGAATGATCGAACGCGCTTGGGCCTACGCACAGGAACATGGGTTCGATTTCGTCGCAACCGGCGAAGTGCTCTCCCAACGCCCCATGTCGCAAGTGCGCTCCTCCCTGAATCGCGTGCGAAATCTCTCCGGCGCCGGAAAATTCCTGCTCCGCCCCCTTAGCGCCAAACTGCTCGATGAAACCGAACCCGAACGGCTCGGCCTCGTCGATCGCAGCCGATTGCTCGACCTGCAGGGACGCAATCGGCACCCGCAAATGGAACTCGCCAAAAAATACGGCATCAAAAAGTACCCGTCTCCCGCAGGCGGTTGCAAGCTGACCGAGCCATGCTACTGCCGGCGCCTCAAAAATCTGCGGGAACACGAGGGGCTCAAGGAACCTCGACTCATGGAACTGCTCAACCATGGACGCCATTTCCGATTCCCCGCAGGCTCCCTCGTCGTCCTTGGACGCGATCGCGCCGATAATGAATTCCTCCGTACCGCCATGCGCGGCGGAGATGTCGTCTTCCGCCCCGTAAACGTGCCCGGGCCAACCGCCCTCGCCATACGCCCCGCTCCGGAAGATCTGCCTCTTGCACGACAGCTGATCGCAGCGTACTCCGATCGAAAGGATGTGACGACCATCATGGTTTCGGAAATGCATACCGCGTCCAAACCAATCGTCTCGCCGGAACCCATCGCAAACCGGGAGACCTTCCAGCCGTTTATGCTCTAAAGCCTCCTCCACGCCCCCACTCCCCCACGCCCCCACAAAAACACCTTTATACGGACGGCTTCGTATGTCTTCCTCCAACTCCAGTACCATGCGGCTCGATCTCATCCCCGAGATCTCCGGAAGCTCGCTATTCAAAAATTCGCCGGCAACCAATAAAGCAAACGAAATCGCCCCGAAAGACGAGCGCCCCAGCTCGAGCCCCGAGCCTGCAATCGCACATCAACCCGTCCCCGATCGATACGGCGAACTCTTCAATAACCTCTACGATGCCGCTTTGATTACCGATCTGAACGGAAGAATCCGCGACGTCAATCCACGCGCATTCCTGCAATTCAACTACAGCAAGGCCCAATTTACACACCAGACCATCTTCAAGCTGATCGAAAATATCGATCTGGAGCTGATTCAGGTCCTTTTCGAAAACCTGCGCCGGGAACGCTTTACCCTCCTCCAAACCTGGGCAATCCGTGCCGATGGAAGCCGTTTCCACGCCGAGGTGACCGTCTCCTTGCTCAAGCTCTCGACGCCGCATCTCTGTTTCCTCGTTCGGGACGAAACGCAACGCTACGAGACCAATATGATGCTACTGACCGAGCACAAGGCCCTGCAAAACGCCTCCGATGCAATCGTGGTCATCAACCAAAATTCCGAAATCGAATACACCAACCCCGCCGTGGCGGCTATCTGGGGCTTCCCAACCGCAACCGAACTGCTCAAACGTCCCCTCGGAATCCTTTTCTACGAGCCAAACGACTCGTTCGCAATCCTCCGCTCCCTCGTCGGCGAAACCTACCAGATATCCGGTTCCGCAATCGCAAAACGGGCAGACGGCGATACGTTCCATGTCGAAATCCATGCCGCCAGCAACCGCGATGCCGATGGAAACGTCGTCGGCGCCGTCATCTCCTTTACAGACCGTACCGACCGTGAACGTTTCGAAAATACCGAACACGATATCCAGGAACTGCGCAACAAAATCTGCCAATTCGCACGGCACCACTCCTCCGCCGCCAATACCTTGGCCGATCTGAATCAACAGCTGGCCGAAATCGCCCGCTACGCGGTCAACAACCCCGACAAGGAACAGAATGCACGAATCCAAAACGCCTTCAATACCTTGTCCGCTCTCGAAACGATCATCGCGGAAAATGGCGAAAAACTCGATGAAATCATGCTGAGCCCGCCCATCTCGGATCCGTCGATTACGCAAAAACTGTAACTCCTTCTTTCTCGGTTCTATGCAGATTCCCGCTATCATTTTGGCCGCAGGAAGAGGTTCCCGATTGGGAGATCTGACGGCCCGAACGCCAAAAGCCCTTCTCCATGTCGGCGGCAAAACGCTTCTGCAACATCGGATCGAATCCATTCGCACCGTTTTGCCGGACTCCGGAATTCACGTGATCACCGGTTTCATGCCGGAGGCATTCCACTCGTTCGATGCATTTCCCGATGTAACCTTGCACCCTTTCGAGGAGGCTACGACCGGAAACAACATCGTCTCCCTCCTCCTCGCTCTCGATGCCATCGGAACCGATCGCGGATTCTATCTCTTCAACTCCGATGTCATTTGCGATAACACCATTCTCAAAGCGTTGCGAGACGCCCCCGACGCCGATGCCCTCCTCGTCGATCCGGATTCACGCGATGCCGAGGCAATGAAGGTCTCCGCCCAGGCAGACGGACGACTCGTCGCGATCGCAAAATCGCTCGCCCCTGATGATTCCCTCGGCGAGTATATCGGAATTTCCCGCTTTTCGCCGAAATCCGCTTCCCTGCTTCACGAAATTCTCTATTCCATCGTAAGAAAAGAAAAAAGAACTTCCGAGTGGTACGAAGCCGCTGTCGATCGGCTCTTCGCCCTTCGCCCCATTCGCGCCACCTTGCTCCCGAAGGACGGACGCTGGATCGAAATCGATACGCCGGACGACTTCGCCCGGGCAAAATCCCTCTTTCCCGGCTGATTCGGCTGCGCCTCCATTGCCCATCAAAACGGCGTTTGCTAGAATTTTCCCCGAGATCAGATAGTTTCCCGTAAAAACGCTGAGGCAGTCGATTCCGATATGAACCCGAATACGTATATCCATCCCCGAGAACAGCTGGCAATTTCGATGTCCTGGATTTATCGGCATCATTTGACCAACGCCGCCAGCGGCAATATTTCCTGTCTCGATGAAAACGGAGATATGTGGATCACGCCGGCGGATGTCGACAAGGGCAGCCTGCTGCCGCGCGATATGGTTTGCGTGCAAGCCGATGGCTCCTGCATCGGTCGGTACCAACCTTCCTCCGAATACCCGCTTCACCGCGCCATCTACGACGCCCGCCCCGATATCCGCGCAATCGTTCACGCTCATCCCCCATGCGGCGTGGCGTTCTCCGTCGCCAAACGAACCCCTAGCGGACGTCTCTTCCCTCAGACATTTCGTTGCTCCCGGAACATCGGTTTCGCCCCCTACGCAAAACCCGGCTCCGAGAAGCTCGCAACCGCCGTGGCCGAAAAGTTCATCGCCGGATGCGACTCGATCATCCTCGAAAGCCACGGCATTTGCTGCGGCGGCGCAACCTTGAACGAAGCATTCTTCCGGTTCGATACGCTCGAATTCTCGGCAAGAGCCGAAATCCGCGCGGCCATGATCGGAAAACCGCATGAACTGACCAACGAACAACTTCTCCTCGATCGCACCCGCCCCCGCGGCTTCTTCGGCGTCTTGGCACCTACGACACACGCAAAACCGCCGCACGTCATCAACGGAGCCGAAAGTATCTGCACCTACCTCAAACGCGGTATCGATCATGGACTGTTCTCCGCCACGACAGGTATCATCTCTTTGCGCTTGGGTCCCGATTCCTTTTTGATCAATAAGCAGAATGCCGATCGCTCGCAAATCCGCCCGTCCGACTTCACGGTCATCAACAAAGGCTGCGTGGAACAAGGCTGCCTGCCAAGCCATATGGCAATGATTCACGATGCAATCTACAAGAGCCACCCGGATATCTCTTGCATCATCAATGCGTCGCCTCTCTATTGCCTCGCACACAGTATCTGCCATCGGCCGATCGATACGAAAGTCCTGCCCGAATCCTACCAACACTTGCATGACGTGCCGCTCGTCCCCTACGAGGCTCCTTATCGCCGACATGAACTGATTGTCGATAAAATCTCCCTCGAAAACCCCGCCGTCGAAATCTGCAACAACGGCATCATGACCGTCGGGCGGGGAATCGGCGATGCCTACCGATCCCTCGAAACGGTCGAGAGTACCGCAATGGCGATCGTGTCCAGCACCCCGCTCGGGGGATATGTCCCCCTCCCTCCTTCCCAAATCGCCGAACTCGTCGATCCGGAAATCACATAACCTTTTCTCCGGATTGAGAGATCTTCTATTTCCCTCTCCCTCCGACACCCTCCTGCGGTGTTCGGAACGATTGTCCTCTCCGTCGACCCGCTTCCGTTCTCCCCACGCGTTTCGACGTCCCTCTTGCAGGTTCGGGGAATCACGATCGAGATCCGCCGTCACATCCGCCGCCCCCAAGGGAGCGAAAAACAGCAGACACGCTCGCAAGATGGACCGATTCTCAGAATCATTCCGGCAAAAACGATCACCTGAATGATTCTGAATGTTTGGCTCTTTAGGCATGACTGTGGGACAATTCGTGCCTGAAGAGCCTTTTTTTTTTTTTTGCACCATGCCCTACCGCAACGGGGCGGCGCGGCGGTGAGACACCGCTGGAAATTATCTAAGCCGCGCTGTTTTATGGTTTTCCAATGCATGTCACGAAGAACTCTATAAATTGCCCGTAGGGGGACAACCGGCTGTCGGGACTCCCGGCCTTTTTGTTCCCATACAATTGGCCGCCGCCACTCCCGGCGCGCGCCGCCGCGTTTAGGCTTTCATTTGTTCCAGGGTTAGGGTCGCCATCTGCTCTGCCGGGCACATTGCATGCGGGTTGTCGGCGCGAGCCGGGAGTCCTGACGCCCAACCATCGCACCGCATCAAAAGTACAGGCTAGCATGCGTTACTATATCAATATTTACTCTATCAATAAGCTCTGACCCTTCTTCCCCGCAGCTACGTCACGATTGTCGTCAATCACGACACCAACACCATCGTCTGGGCGCACAAGGGGCACGGCTTCAGGAACTGCGCTCCTCCTGATTGTCCGGGGACTCGCAATCATATTCCAGCAGGTCTTCGATCTGGCAGAACAAAGCAATGGAAAGCGCGCGCAGCGTTGCTCCCGCCGCCTTGTTGATGTCTTTGGAACGCCGTTCATACTGCTGGATCGTGCGGAGATTCACGCCGGATTTTTCACTCAGTTCACGCTGGGTGATTCCGCAGTCCTTCCGTCGGCGCTGAAGACGGGTCGGCAGGGGCTTGTCGCGGATCATCCGATTCAGGGCATCAATGGCCCGGTCTTCGGAGACTTCGTGAAGGATCGGGTAAAGCCGGAGGATGTCCCGCATGGGAAGCGACTCGCGGATGTTCTGAAACGACCGTCCGGTATACCACTGAAAACAGGCGGTGATCCAGCCGGTCCAGTATTCGGGTGAACAGAAATATTCCGTCCGGGCTGCGGGATTTTCGACCGGGACGCCGGACTTGCGCAGGACTTCCAGTGCCAGTTCCGTGCCGGACATCCCGGAAACATATTTCGGAACGCCGCGCTCAAACTGAAAGGCGATCCTCGAGGAAATCATCATTGACAGGAAATCATCCAGTTCCACCTGACAGACGTTGGCGGCGAAGTCGAACGCCTCGCCCAGATTGAGCATGGCATCGTTCAGATACTGTTCATCGTATGCGTGGATCATCGGGCATGACCTTTTCTCTGATAATGTCGCGCATGAAGAGCCCATCCAAATCGTCCCGGTCGAGTTCCTGCTGAAATGCGGCGCGGGCGGCATCATCCCGCTGTTTTCTGCGGGGGAAATACACTGCATTGGAAACCTTCTCACTGGAGATGAAGCGGATGGATGAAAACGCTTTTTTGCTCTTCAGCACGAACTGCTCACCGAGTTCTCCGAGCTTCATAGCATAACTCAGCTGGCGCAGTGAAATTTCGTTGTTGACGAAAGCTCTGGCAAACGAAAAATAGGAATCATCGGCACGATAGCCGATGATTGCATCGAAACGGTCTATGTCCGGAACGAAGTGCGCGGTAAGCCATTCCATCCCGCGTTTCATGACCGCACCGGAGATGCGGACACGGCGGTATTTCATCAGCAGAGCCAGCCAGTGCAGAATGGTGTAGTTCTCCGTTGAAAGATTGAGAATCCGCAACTCTGCGGGGTTGAGTTCATAGCGGTTTACAAAACCGTCCAGGCTTTCCCCGCAGGCCCATTCTCTGGCGAGGTCGATGTTTTCTGTGCAGTAGAAACCGCTACCGTAGTCATTGTACGGTTTCCCTCTGCCGTATTCCGGTTTTCGCACGATATCCGGCGAACCGTGGTAAAGAATCATGTTGCTCATGGCGACCTTTTTATACTTCCACAGAGTTATCACTTTTTCAAATATACTCCTATGGGAGCAGTTTTGCAAGCCGGAATCCAAAAAAATCTGGCTCTTCAGGCATGACTGTGGGTCAATTCATGCCTGAAGAGCATTTTTTTTTTTGCACCATGCCCTACCGCAACGGGGCAGCGCGGCGGTGAGACACCGCTGGAAATTATCTCAGCCGCGCTATTTTATGGTTTTCCAATGCATGTCACGAAGAACTCTATAAATTGCCCGTAGAGGGTACAACCGGCTGTCGGGACTCCCGGCCTTTTTGTTCCCATACAATTGGCCGCCGCCACTCCCGGCGCGCGCCGCCGCGTTTAGGCTTTCATTTGTTCCAGGGTTAGGGTCGCCATCTGCTCTGCCGGGCACATTGCATGCGGGTTGTCGGCGCGAGCCGGGAGTCCTGACGTCCAACCATCGCATCACATCAAAAGTACAGGCTAGCACGCGTTACTATATCAATAAGCTCTACCCCTTCTTCTCCAGACCCTTCTTCTCCGATTCTCAGAATCATTCCAACCAAAACGATCGCCTGGATGATTCTGAATGTATTTCAGCACACGGCGCGAAAAGTCGCAAAATCCTTTGTACAAACGACTTCGGCAAAAGACAGGATTTTGACTTCTCCGGACAAACGGAAAACGCGCAAAAAAAATGGCGGAGAGAGAGGGATTCGAACCCCCGGTACCTTGCGATACACTTGATTTCGAGTCAAGCACCTTAGACCACTCAGACATCTCTCCGGGGCGTTTGTGGGTGCGATTCTACCAAATTGACCTTTTCCCTTCAAGCAGAATATCCCTTCAAGCTTATCCCCCTGTTTTCTTCGGTAAGCCTGATCGTCCCCGTGCCAAGTTGCCGTACGGACAGCCCGTGCGCGCGGGCTCATTCCGCGCGTCCTTGCTCACGCGGCGTTGCCATTGAGCGACTTTGCGGTAGGACGCGATAGTCGGCCGCCGGGGCTCCCGGCTTGAGTCCTACCGCCATTACCCACGCGCATTACCCGGGCGGCGCGATGGGGACATCGCGCCCTACCGCCATTACACCCGGCAACAATCGCACGCAATATTCGCACCCCGCCATTACGCTCGGCAATAATCACACGCGCATTACACACGCGCATTACACACGCGCATTACACACGCAATATTCGCACGCAATATTCGCACGCGCGGGGTGTGCGGCGCATTACGCACGCGCATTCCCCTGCGGCGCGATGGTCGGCCGCCGAGCCTCCCGACCCCATGGCAGCTCGCCACTCGCCCGGCCGTGCGAACCGCCCCGGATCTCACAGCGGATTCGAAAGCGACAGAAGTTCCTCGCGGAGAAACTTGCAGGCGAGAGCCGTGGAACGCCCCGATGGATCAAGCCCCGGATTGAGCTCGACATTGTCAATGCCAACGACCATAAGACGTTGGCAGATCAGACTCATATCCGCAACAAGCCGATCGTACCGGAAACCTCCCGCTTCCTGCGTCCCCGTACCCGGAAACTCGGACGGATCCAGCACATCCATATCAATGGTCAGATAGACGGGTGTCTGGCGACCGATGGATTCTACAATTGCCGAAAGCGTCGTATCACCAAACAACTCCGCCGTGACATGCCCATCCAACATGAACTGGCGCTCCTCTCGCGTTCCCGAACGGATGCCGAACTGGTAAATGTGGCCATCCCCGACAAGATCGTGGCATCGGCGCAATACGCACGCATGGGAAAGCGGATTGCCCAAGTAGTCTTCCCGCAAATCGGCATGAGCATCGAAATGGAGAATGACAAGATCCGGATATTGCCGCAAAACCGCCCGGACAGCACCAAGCGTCACAAGATGCTCGCCGCCCAAAAGAAACGGAATCTTGCCGGCTTTCAAAATCTCCGACGCACGCGCCTCAATCTGCTCAAGAGCCGCCTCCTGACAACCGAACGGCAACTCGAGATCGCCCGAATCGAAGACCGCCGTATCGTCAACAAGATCCCGGCCGGAACGCATCGAATATGTCTCGATGCCAAAGGATTCCAAACGCATCGCACCCGGACCGAAACGGGTGCCCGGACGGAATGACGTCGTCGAATCGTAGGGCGCCCCGAACAACACGATCCGTGCATCGGAAAACGGCTTGTCGCACGCAATAAACTGGTTCGCCTGTGGTCTCATCTGCACGGGAAATTCTCCTCTTCCTTCAAAATGTCCAAAACATAGCTCGGAAGCGCAAAAGCACCGCGATGGAGCGCCGTATTGTAGTACTTCGTATTGATCCGGAGCTTGTTCCAGCGCGCCTCGTCAAGATTGCCGATCGGATGGTATTTCTTGGAGGCAAATCCGAAAAGCCAGTGCCCCGAAGGATAGCTCGGAATATGGGCTTGATAAACGGTTGAAACCGGAAACTCCTGCGCAATATGCCGGTGCGCATCGCGAACCGACTTCTGGTGCGCGGCATAGAACGGAGACTCGTGCTGGTTGATGAGAATGCCATCCTCGCGCAATGCCTTGAAACAGGTACCGTAAAACTCGCGCGTGAACAGTCCCTCCGCCGGACCATACGGATCGGACGAATCGACGATGATCAAGTCGTATTCGGCCTTCTTGCCACGGACAAAGCGGAGTCCTTCCTCAAAGCAAACCTTGACACGGCGGTCTTTGAGTTTATGGGAGACAAACGGCAGGTATTTTTTCGCGAGAAGTACGACATCTTTGTCCACTTCGACAAGATCAATGGATTCGATCGAGCGATACCGGGTCAACTCCCGGACCGTTCCGCCATCGCCGCCGCCGATGACAAGCACATTCTTCACGCGCGGATGTACTGCCATCGGCACATGCGCAAGCATCTCATGATAGATGAATTCGTCCTTCTCAGTCATCATCAGACCGCCATCCAAAACGAGAACGCGCCCATACGCAGGCGTATCCAGAATATCGATCTGCTGCACAGCGCTCTTCTTTGATGCAATCTGCTCGATCGCCTTCATCGAAAAACGGACATCGGAAGTATGCTCGTCGGTATACCAAAGTTCCATAGTGATGATTGAATGCTATCGGTGGTCAATGTCTGTTGGATTTGCTTTGACGCCTTGTACAAGGCAACCGGAAGACAATTCTTCCGGTTCGGACGGAAAAGAAAACGGCTCTGCCCATGCAACCCATTGGAGCGCCTTGATACCTTGAACCGGAATGGCAGTTGTAGCAACCCGAGCCCCGCACCATTTCCAGGATTCCTCTGCGTCCATGAAGCCGCACCGTCATACGACAACCTGTATGTAGTCGAGATTCATGTCTTCCGTACCCGTCATGAAACAGCCCTTTTCCTTCGCAAAGAGAATGTGATCAAGGATGTCGGGCGTAATCTTCTCTCCCGGAGCGACGATCGGAATGCCGGGCGGATAACTCATGACAAATTCGCCGGCGACAAACCCCACCGATTCTTTCATCGGAACGCGACGCTTCTTTGCATAAAACGCTTCCTGCGGCGGCAGCATGACAACCGGATCAATATACTCGTGGTCGAAAAGTCCAATCGGACTCTTCTCGTGCAGACGCTTCGTCTCCTCCAACGCGGAAATGAGACGCTCGACGTCCATCATGCGATCGCCGCAAGAAATAATCGCAAGAAGATTGCCGATGTCTCCAAACTCGATTTGGATGCCATAGTCGTCGCGAAGATGATCGTAGACTTCAATGCCGGCCAATCCAATGTCGCGCGTATGGACGGAGAGCTTCGTCCGGTCGAATGCATACACCGTATCGCCATTCACCAATTCCGGACCGAACGCATAATAGCCGCCAAGCTCGTTGATTTCCTCACGCGCGTAATCCGCAAAATCCATCGTCTTCTGATACATGTCGCGACCGCGGAAAAACAGATTTCTGCGCGAAATATCAAGAGACGACAGAAGAAGATAGGAGGCGGAAGTGGATTGCGTAAGCGTGACAACCTGCCGGACATAATCCGGATTCACCGGCTTTCTCGTCAACAATACCGAACTCTGCATCAGCGAGCCGCCTGTTTTGTGAATGGATGCCGCCGCCATATCCGCCCCCGCAGCCATCGCCGAAACCGGAAGCTCTTCATGAAAATAGAAGTGCGTGCCGTGCGCCTCGTCAACAAGAACACGCATCCCGGCCGCATGCGCGACATTGACAATCTCGGCAAGATTTGAACAAATGCCGTAGTAGGTCGGATTGTTGACGAGAATCGCCTTGGCATTCGGATGCTCCGCAATCGTCTTCTTGACGTCAGCGACACTCATCCCGAGCGGGATGCCGAGCCGTTTGTCTTGCCCCGGATTGATGTAAACCGGAATCGCACCGCACACGACAAGCGCATTGATGGCACTGCGGTGGACATTGCGCGGCAAAATGATTTCATCGCCATTTGTCGTCGTCGACATGATCATCGCCTGCACCGCAGAGGTCGTGCCGTTGACCATGAAAAATGCATCGTCGGCCCCAAAAGCTTCGGCGCAAAGCTCCTGAGCTTCTTTGATGACCGATACCGGATGCCCCAAATTGTCGAGCGGCTTCATGGAATTGACATCCATCGCAAGTGCTCTCGCACCGAGATACTCCGTCAACTCCGGATTTCCGCGTCCGGATTTGTGAGCCGGAACGTCAAAATGCGCGAGACGGTTGATCCGCTGTTTGTCCAACGCATCCGCCAGCGGTGTCACCTTCTGCCGTTGGCGTAAAGCCTCAAACAAGCCTACAGACCTTGATTTTGTCATTTCTTTTATCCCCTCCTACTGCTCCGATCGATAAAACTCGCGAAGATAATCGTTGAAATCCCAACTAAGAACCGTCCGTTCTCCCTCCGCTTTCGAACGGAGGACAAGATCCGGATGTCGAATGCCGTTAAACCAACTCTGCTGCGCAAAGGAATAGCAGCCAAGGCCGCCGAACAGCACCGTGTCGCCAGTTTTGAGCGGTTCGGCAAAACGATACTCCCCGAGGACGTCCCCGGCAAGGCAACTCACCGCGCCCAGAATCGTCGTCTTACCCGTTTGCGCCTGCGCCGGCTCCATGACTTTCGGACGCATATCGAACAACATCAGGTCGGCCGCATGGCACGATGCCGAAATATCCAAAACAACAATGTCTTTCTCGCGATGCAGTACATCTAGAACGTGCGCTTCGAGAAAACCCGAATCGCGCACCAGATATTCGCTCGGTTCGATAAATACGTCAAACTTCGGCGACGCGGCACCGCCGGACGCAGCATGCAGCCGTTTCAGCCGCTCGACCGCGGCAATCGCTCCAGGTGACGAAAAGGCTGGATCGTCGATGACTTCTCCACCGCCTAGATTCAACCATCCCAACCGCGGAAGGAACGACCCGAATTTCTCCGCCACCTTGTCAACCATGTCGGCAAAGTCCGCAGCATAGCCTTCACACAACGCATGGCTGTGAAAGCCATCGACCAGGCCCAGCAATCTTTCCCGGCTTCGGGCGTCAAGCGCTTCAAGCTCTTCCGCCAAAACCCCAAACCGTGAATCCGGACAGCAAGGATCGTACTTGAGGCAATCGGCAGAAGAAAAACCCGGATTTACCCGCAAACCAATGCTCACGCCTTTCGACCGGACCTCCGGACCGTAAAGCGCCAATTGGCTCAAAGAGTTGAATACGATATGCGTACAGGTCGCACAAAGCTCCTCTATCTCGTCCGCCTGATACGCAGGCGCATGTACCTGAATCTGGAATGGAGAGGAACGCTTTTCCCGTGCGGAAACACCGCCCGGGAAAACGCCTGTTTTGGCCAATTTCGATTCAAATAGGCCAGAAGCCGTGAAGCCCTCGACATAAGGCAACAAAACCGGAAAAGCGGCCGGTAGCGGGAAGCCCTTGAGCGCCATCAGCAAATGAACGCCCAAACGCTCTGCATTCGCTTTCGCAATTTTTGCCGTCTCCTCAAGCCGATCCAGATCAATGATATAACGTGGTTTCATGATTCAATGCCAATCACGGAACCGCAACCGGATTGAACGTCTCCTGCCACGGAAGTCCTTGCACATTGAGCTCGGCCATGAACGGATCCGGATCGAATTCCTCGCAGGTATGAACACCCTTCGCAGTCCACTTCCCTTCCAAGAACAACTTGGCACCAATCATCGCCGGCACGCCCGTCGTATAACTGATCGCCTGGGAACCGACTTCGGCATAGCACGATTCGTGGTCGCAAACGTTGTACACGTAATAATCGACCGGCTTTCCGCCTTTCTCGCCATGAAAAATGCATCCGATATTCGTTTTACCCTTCGTTCGCGGGCCAAGCGATGCCGGATCGGGCAGAAGCGCCTTGAGAAATTCAATCGGTACGATCTTCTGCCCTTTGAAATCAATCGGGTCGATACGCGTCAATCCCACATTCTCGAGACATTTGAGATGCGTGAGATAACTCTGCCCGAATGTCATGAAAAAGCGAATGCGTTTGATGCCTTTCAAATTGCAGCCGAGAGACTCGAGCTCCTCGTGATGAAGCAGGTACATATCCTTCTTCCCGACCTGATCGAATACATACTCGCGCTTGATTGCCATTGGAGCCGTCTCCACCCAATACCCCTTGTCAAACGCCTTGCGGGTCTCGACGGGAACTTCCGGCTTGTCGTCTGAAGGATCCGCAACCCAATACGATCCCTTCGCCGCAACTTCGCGGATATTGATTTCGGGATTGAAGTTCGTCGCAAACGGATAACCATGATCGCCTCCATTGCAATCGAGAATATCCAACGTCTCGATTGTGTCGAAATAATGCTTCTGGGCAAATGCCGAGAAAACCTGCGTGACACCGGGATCGAATCCGCAACCGAGAATCGCGACAAGCCCAGCCTGTTCGAATTTTTCCCGGTACGCCCATTGCCAGGAATATTCGAAATGGGCTTCTTCCGGCGGCTCGTAGTTCGCCGTATCCAAATACGAAACGCCGGCCGCTAAACATGCGTCCATGATCGCCAGATCTTGATACGGAAGCGCAATGTTCATGACCAGATCGGGAGCGAACGAACGGATGAGCGCCGTCAACTTCCCGACATCCATCGCATCGATTTGGGCCGTCGAAATCTTTGTGAAAATCCCCTTCGCCGCAAACCACGTACGGGATTCGATATCCGCCTTGATGGCCCGGCAACGGGATTCGGTACGCGAGGCAATCAGCAACTCGCCGAATACTTGAGGATTCTGGCACATCTTCGCCGCAGCAACACCCGCGACACCACCTGCTCCGATGAGCATGACCTTCTTTGCCATGAAAAGCACTCCTTCCCTTGCGGGATTGGATTGTTCAACATAGCCCGAATTCCATACTCCACCTAGAGCAGTTCAAGGGCTGAGCGAATGATAGCATATCGAAAATAAAAAGAGCCTACTTTTTTTGAGGCTTCGCGCATAGTTGGCGGGAGGTCTGCAAGACAGGGGATACCCATCCCGCGCGTCCTTGCTCACGCGGCGTTGACATTGCGCGAAACGGCCATCATGCGCACCGTTGCCGTGCCCCGTGGTTCGGTCCCGTTGCGGTAGGGGGGGGG
>JAEDLN010000193.1 GCA_016295275.1 Kiritimatiellia bacterium | reverse complement strand
CCGCGGCTCTGTCCGCGGCTCTGTCCGCGGCTCTGTCCGCGGCTCTGTCCGCGGCAGGGCCGCGCACCCGGCGCGATGTCATGATCGCGCCGCCATTTACCCACGCGCATTACGCACGGCCACGGGACGATGCGGCGCAATGGGGACATCGCGCCCTACCGCCATTTACCCACGCGCATTGCCCGTGGCGGCTCGCCACCGCACGCCGCCATTACGCACGGCCACGGGGCACGCGCATTACGAGGGCGGCGCGCCGATCGGACCGGCGTTGCGGCAGACTTCGGCGGGATCGGGAAAATGCAGCGCATGGAGCGGAGATTCCGGCGTCAGGGAAAAATCGCCGTTCTTGGCATCCGCGAAACCGGGATCGGCATACAGGGATGCGAGATCGTGCCCCCGATTCTTTCGCCACCGGTCGAACGACTCGGCGATCGGCTTTTCCGTATAGAGATTGTCTTGGCGCAAGAGAAAGGCATCCGGCGGGGCATCCGGGCTTGCGACATCGAAGAAGAGGTTGCGCTCGGAGAAGAACTGGTCTTCGCCATAGACCTTTTCGTTGGCGTCGGCTGTATGGAAGAATGGCTTTCCATCCACCAAAAGGACGTTCAAGAAAAAATTGACGTTATGCGTGTGGCAAATTCCGAGAAACGGGAAGCCGAGCGTCTGGTCCGTCCCGCGCGAAAGGGCGAACCCAGCTTCTCCCGGAAAGGCGCCAATGTTATAGCGGAGGATGTTTTCGCGCCCGTAATGCTGATGGAAAAATTCCTTGCAGCAACGCAGGCAGATATTGCGCTCGATTACGATTCCGGAAGAGCCTTCGTCCGTATAGATTCCCCATCCGCCGTAATGCCGGCAGGTAATATCGGCGATGTAATTGGCGTACACGTTCGTACCCGGCTGAACCCCCAGCAGGTAAATTCCGCCCATATCGCAGAGAACGCCTTTTCCGAGGTGTTCGATGCGATTCCAGCCGATTCGGTTTTCGCGTGTGACTTGATCGGCATATCCCCAATTCCAGCCAACGGAGATTCCGGTATAGTAGAAATCGCGGATATGATTGTGTTCGACAAGATTGCCGAAGGTATGGCCCAGGAGAATGCCGGCGGCGGAATGCCAGAAACGTCCGCCATTGGCAATGGTGTTTCCGATGATGGATATGCGCGAAGTACGGGTAGCGGGATCCGTCTCGGCTGAAGCGCTTCCGCAGACATTGATGCCGCAAGCTCCGAGATCGCTGCAGGTGCAAGATTCGATGACGATATCGTGGCAGGCCCGGGCAATTTGGATGCCGGTGCCTCCGCATGCCTCGACGGTGCAGCGACGGACGGCGCAATCGGCGGCGCAGAAGAAGACGAGCGCTCCGGGTATGTGGTAGTCGGCTTGCGCGCAGGTGAGGGTCGGACGATCCGCGTTTTCGCGCCAATCCGCCTGCGGATAATCGTCCGGTACGGCGGGGAGTCGCGAAGCGTCGCCAAGCTCGTAGAAGGGAGCCGTCGGATCGGGGCGTCCCGTACCGGCGTGCCGAAAGACGAGTCCGTCCAGCACGACCGAGCGACAGGGACGATCCGGAGAGGCTCCGGCGACAACGAAAGCGGGAAAGGGCGCGGGAAATACGGCCGAGAGGCTTTCCGCGCTTTCGCCGTCTTCCGGAATGTAGTAGACGATTCCGGAGCGCCGATCGACGAAGAATTCGCCGGGCTCGGTCAATGCCTCCCGCACATTCTGCCACACGACGCGTGTCCGTTCGTCGAACGGATGGCGGGCGCGTGCGTCGAATTCCACCACCCCGGTGGCAGCATCGTACCGGCGCAACGGCAGACGCGTCTCCACCCAAACTTGGAAGAGAAGCGCCTCCGTATTGACGGGATCGAACCAAGCGGGATCGAACGACGGACATACGAACCGGTCATGGGCGTTCTTCGGGGTCTTTCCGGTGTCGATGGGAAACCCGTCAAAGGATTTCGGGAAGGATGCCCGTGTTTTGCGCTTTCCGTTTACGAACAGCTGGTCCAATGGAGCATGGACGGCGAGTGCGCGTTCGGGAATGGGCGCCGCAAGGACCATTCGCCCGTCGAGCCGAACCGATTTCCAGCCCGTCACGGCAAGCCCGCAATCGAAGACGGGCGGCGGTTCTCCGGGAACGGCGCGAAGCGTCAGCGACGTCCTCGGATTCAAAAGAACCGTTTCCGGCAGCGGATAAACGCCTCCATGGCAAAGAACGACCGTCGGCAATTCGGTTTCGGACGATTCAAGAAGGGTCCGGAGCTCCGTTTGCAGCGATGCGTTCGAACCGGACCCGGTTGGCGGATAAAGATGCAACGTGCGAGAAGACATGGCGCAAATCTGAGAAAAGATGGCGGTTGCGCGCAAAACCGGCAAGAGCGTCTAGAAAAGGACAAACGTCAGAATGAGCGCACCCAGCAAGAGAAGGACGGCGGCAAGAAACCAATGCCATGCAATGCAAAACTTGTGGGCAAAAGACACGGACAACAAGAACAGCCCCAACCAAAGAATGAATTCCGTCCCGCATTTGGAACAGCGAACCACGCTCATGGGACCCGGCGTCGACCAGCGCATCCATGAGAAACGATTCCACTTCCACATTTTTTTATATTTGCAGTTCGGACACGTTTTCATAATTTTAGGCTAAAAATGCTACACTCTCCGGATTGAAAAGTAAAGCCCAAAAATCAAAAAACGAAAAACGGCGGCGAAAATCCGTTGCGGACGGCGCTGTCGCGAGCCGGATGTCCGGCATCATCCGGAAGTCCCGGATCGTCCGGAGGCTCCGACGGCGCCGGACATTTTGTCCCCTAGTGCGTGGTTCCCGGTTTCGGCTCGGGGCGTACCCGGACGGGCGGTACCAAGGTTGCAAACAGATCGTCGAGCGTTTCGGCGCGGCGAATGAGCGATGGTTTTCCGTTGGGGAGGACAAGCCATTCGGCGGAGCGGAGCTTGCCGTTGTAGTTGAAGCCCATGGCATGGCCATGTGCGCCTGCATCGTGGAAGACGAGCCAGTCGCCCCTTTCGAGTTTGGGAAGCAAGCGGTCGATTGCGAATTTGTCGTTGTTTTCGCACAGGGACCCGGTTACGTCGCAGCACTCCGTGCAGGATTCGTTCTCTTTGCCGAGAACGGTAATGTGATGATAGGCGCCGTAGAGGGCAGGCCGCATCAGGTTGGCCATGCAGGCATCCATGCCAATGTATTTTTTCCAGGTATCCTTGACATGGAGAACACGCGAAACGAGATAGCCGCAGGGACCCGTAATGAACCGTCCGCACTCGAAGCAGATCCGCGGAGCGCGGAAGCCGCGTTTGACCAGCATCTCGTCCATCGCTTCGCGAATGCCGTTGCCGACAACGGACAGATCGACACCGTCGTCTTCCGGACGATAGGGGATGCCGATGCCGCCGCCGAGATCGACGAATTCGAATTCGATGCCGACCTTTTCGGAGATTTCCGCAACCAATTCAAAGACGATTCGGGCCGTTTCGACAAAGTATTCCGCCTTGCGTTCGTTGGAAGCGACCATGGTATGGAGACCAAAGCGTTTGACGCCGTTCTCCTTGAGCAGACGATACCCGTCGAACAGCTGGGCAGGCGTAAAGCCGTATTTGGCTTCTTCCGGTTTTCCGATAATGGCATTTCCTTCCTTGAGCTTGCCGGGATTGAGGCGGCAACACGCCAATTCGGGAAGACGGCCGATCGCCTGTTTGGCAAATTCGATGTGGGTGATATCGTCGAAATTCAAGATGGCCCCCAGCTTTGCCGCTTTGCGGAATTCTTCCGCCGGGGTATCGTTCGACGTGAAGAAAATTTCCTCGCCGCGGAAGCCGGCGCGTTCCGCCAAAACGAGTTCCGCCATCGACGAGCAATCGACGCCGCTTCCGACCGTATGCAGCAGTTCGAGAATCGCCGGATTGGGGGTCGCCTTTACCGCAAAGTAGTTCCGAAAGTCCGGGCACCAGGTAAAGGCATCCGTTAGGGCTTTGTGTTGACGGAGAATACCGGCGCCATCGTAGATGTAGAAAGGCGTAGGGGTCTGACGGGCGAGCGATTGGACCTCTTCAAACGAAAAGGGAAATGTCTTCGGAGTCATGGAAAATACGACAAGAAAGAAAGGGTAAAGAAAGCGGAATGGGTGGAATTCTAGTAAAAACGATAGAAAAACGCACCTTCTTTTGCCGCAGACGTCGTGCCCCGTTCCTGCTTGCGGCATGGCATCGTGCGCCCCGTGGGGCGGTCCCGTTGCGGTAGGGCGCGATGTCCCCATCGCGCCGCCGCGCCATCGGC
>JAEDLN010000192.1 GCA_016295275.1 Kiritimatiellia bacterium | reverse complement strand
ATCGCGCCCTACCGCCACGGGACCGCATGGCAAATGGACCGCAATGGTGCGCACGGCGACGGGCGGTCGGGGGCGAGGGCGGCGGGGACGCGGCGAAGGGACCGTGAGGCGACGGGACGGGGTGGCGGAGGGCGAATCGTTCAGGCGATTATGGTCACGTTTCTCGAAAAGGAGAATTTCGGAACTTTGATTTAGGCTTGACCGTAGTAAGCGTTCGGTCCGTGTTTTCGGGTGTGGTGTTTTTCGAGGATATGGGCGGGGATTTGCGGGGTCGCCGGGTTGAGGGAGAGCGTGAGAAATGCGAGCTTGGCAATGGTTTCGAGGGCGATCGCATTATCGACGGCCTCCTTGGCGGTCTGCCCCCACGTAAAGGGACCGTGGTGGCGGCAAAGGACACCGGGAACGGCGATTGGATCGAGGTTGTGCGACTGAAAGGCTTCCAGAATAACGGTTCCGGTATTTGCCTCGTAATCATCGGCGGTCTCGTCGGGTGTCAGCGCGCGGGCGCAAGGGATGGTGCCGTTGAAGTGGTCGGCGTGCGTTGTTCCGAAACAGGGAAGGTCGCGTCCGGACTGTGCCCATGCGGTTGCGTAGGTACTGTGCGTATGGACGATGCCGGCGAGTTCCGGGAATGCCCGGTAGAGGGCGAGGTGGGTTTTGGTGTCGGAAGAAGGGCGAAGGGAGCCGGGGAGCGGTGTTCCGTCCTTGAGGCTGACGATTGCCATTTTATTGGGGGTGAGGGCTTTGACGGGAATGCCGGACGGTTTGATGAACATCAATCCGCTTTCACGGTCGAGAACGGAGACATTGCCCCATGTCAAGACGACCAATCCGGTCTGATGAAGACGGACATTTGCCTCGTAGGCGATTTCTTGGGGGGATTCCTTCATGGCGGGGAAGATGGAAAAGGGGGTTAACGGATGGAGCGAAGTTGCCAAATGGCGTCTTGCAGGAAGAGTTGCTGTTCGAATTGTTCGGGGTTGGTATCGGCCGTGATATGGACGAATTCGATACCGGCGATACGGGCCCAATCGGCGAGCATGACGGGGGTGGCATCGAAGGAGACGACGGAGTGGTGGGCGCCTCCGGCCAGGATCCAGAGTTTGACGGCGGTTTTCAGATCGGGTTGCAGTTTCCACATCATGCGGGCAACGGGGAGGTTGGGCATGGGTGAAATCGGGGGAATCACATCGATATCCTGGCAAATCAGGCGGAAGCGTCCACCCATATCGACGAGCGTGGACGCGGTAGCGGAGCCGGGGCGTGCGTTGAAAACGAGGCGGGCGGGAGGCTCCTTGCCGCCGATTCCAAGCGGGTGAACCTCGATTCGCGGTTTGGAAGCGGCGATCGACGGGCAGACCTCCAGCATGTGGGCGCCGAGAACGGCCTCTTGACCGGGCACGAGGTGGTAGGTGTAGTCCTCCATGAAAGAGGAGCCCTTATCGAGACCGGCGGTCATTTGTTTGATGACGCGAAGGAGGGCCGCGGTTTTCCAGTCGCCTTCGGCACCGAATCCGAAGCCATCCTGCATGATGGCTTGTGTTGCGAGACCGGGGAGTTGCCGCATTCCGCAGAGATCCTCGAAGGTATTGGAGAATGCGCCGGCGTTTTCGCGTTTCAGGAAACGGCGAATTGCGATTTCCATACGGGCCTGGTAGCGCACGGCGTCCAGGTCGGTTGTTGCGAATTCGTAGCGATTTCCATAGCTTGCCATGCGTGCGTCGACCTCTGCATCCGGGATTTCGCGAATGGTTTGCGCAAGTTCTCCGACGGGCCATGTATTCACTTGCCAGCCGAGTTGCATTTGCGCTTCGATCTTATCGCCTTCGGTCACGGCGACATTGCGCATATTGTCTCCGAATCGAATCACCCGCAAATCCTGGCTGACGGCGAAGCCGACGGCGGAGCGCATCCAATTGCCGAGTTCTTGGAGGACGGCGGGATCCTTCCAGAAGCCCACGATGATTTTCTGCGGTTTTCGCATTCGTGCGAGAATGAAGCCGTGCTCGCGATCGCCATGGGCGGCCTGGTTGAGATTCATGAAATTCATGTCGATGGAATCCGGTAAGGCCTCATTGTATTGCGTCGCGAAATGGCAGAGCGGCTTTTGCAGCAAGCCGAATGCCTGGATCCACATTTTGCTTGGGCTGAAGGTATGCGTCCATGTCACGACGCCGGCGCAGGCATTGCAACGGTTGGCGTCTTTGATGATGGCGGTTGCCTCATCGGGGGTTTTCACGACACCCTTGAAGATGAAGGAGCAGGGAATATCCGGATTTGCATGGATGGCGGCGGCCATTTCGGCGGCGCGTGCCGCAACGGTTTCGAGGACTTCAGGACCGTAGAGGAACTGACTGCCGACAATAAACCAAAATTCGTACTTTTTCATGGACATTGAAACGTGTTAGCGAGAGAGAGAAAAAAGGAGGGGAAATCAAGAGAAGAGAGACGTTTGAACGGCGGCCCTTTCGACGGAAAGGGCGGCCTTGAAGCGTTGCAGGAACCGATCAAAGCCCGTGCAGATGGCTGGGTCCGGCTCGAGTGTCGAGACGGTCGCCGAGGAAAAGACGGTTTGTCTGAGAAATTCGAAGAGCGGGAGCGGTTGGGCGGTGTCCATGCAGTGGAGGCGATAGGCGGCGAGGATGGCCATGCCGTATGGACCGCCTTCGCCGGCGGTTTGCATCACGGAAACGGGAGAACGGGTTGCGGCGGCCAGGTAGGCTTGAGCGACGCCGGGGGTTTTGAAGAGTCCGCCATGAGCGAAGAGCCGGTCGATCCGAATTTTTTCCGGTTCGAGAATATCGAGACCGAGCCGGAGTGTTGCGAACGTCGCGTAGAGATGGCTCCGCATAAAATCGGGGAGCGAAGCGGGCGCGGAAAAATCGCGAAGCAGCAAGGGGATGCCGGCGTCGAAATGGGTAACACCCTCGCCTGCGACGTAATTGACAGGGGTGAAAGCGGCGGCATCCGGGGTCGATTGGAGCGAGCAGCGGTAGAGGCGCGCGTAAATCTCGTCGGGCGGCAGCGAAATTCCGAGAAGGTCCGATGCGAAATCCGCGAAAAGTCTCACCCACGTATCGAGTTCTCCAGAGCAGTTGTTGCAATGGACCATGGCGACGGGGGCGCCATCGGGCGTATGGACGATATCGATCTCCGGATAGATGCCGTCCAAGGGCTTTTCGAGAACAAGCATTGCGAAGATGCTTGTTCCGGCGCTGACATTGCCGGTACGGGGAGCCACGCTGCCGGTAGCGACCATTCCGGTTCCGGCATCGCCTTCCGGCGGGCAGAGAGGAATGCCGGGGCGAAGGGTTCCGGTAGGATCGAGCAGGCGTGCGCCTTGGGCGGTAAGGGTGCCGGCCGCGGCTCCGGCCGGGAGCGGTTTCGGCAAGAGGCTTTGAATCGGGTGCGGCGCCTCGGGGAATCGTGCATCGAAAGCGGCGA
Organism: Kiritimatiellia bacterium; assembly: GCA_016295275.1. Classification (GTDB taxonomy): domain Bacteria; phylum Verrucomicrobiota; class Kiritimatiellia; order RFP12; family UBA3636; genus JAEDLN01. The sequence goes on along the minus strand of JAEDLN010000192.1, from coordinate 909 downwards.
GCATTCGTGCGTCGTATTGGTTCGTTTCGGGATCGACGGGGAACATTCCGGAAGCGTCGTCGAGGCCGAGGACATGGGTGTCGGAGAGCATCGAGTGCACGAGTCCTGCGAGCGTTGTCAAGCGGGCGATTTTCCGGACATGCGGTTCGCCGTCGAGGATGGCTTGGCAGTAGTGGGCAATGCTCCAGCGTTGCGGGATATTGAACGAGAAGAGGCGAGTCAGTTCTTCGGCGGCTTGCGCGGTTGTCGTATCGCGCCATGTCCGGAATGGAACGAGGAGGTTTCCGTCGTCATCGAGTGCGAGATAGCCATGCATCATGGCGGAAATGCCGATACATCCGATTGCGGACGGGACGATGCCGTAGGACGCTTCCAGTGTATTTGCAAGATTCGCGTAAGCGGTTTGCAGGCCATTGCGAACGGCATCCATGGAGTATGTCCAGTGACCATTTTCCAAGGAGCTTTCCCACGTAAACGAACCTTGAGCAATGGGGTTCAGGGATGCATCCAGCAAAACGGCCTTGATCCGGGTCGATCCGAATTCGATGCCGAGCGTCGTTTTTCCTTCCTGAATGTCAGATACGATGGAATTGTTTTTCATGCTCGCAGTATACCGCATAGCTTCGGGAAAGTTCAACCGAAAAGAGAGAGCCGGGAGTGGCGGCGGGCGGCATCGACCCTACCGCAACGGGAACTCGGGCGAGGGGGCGCGGCCACGGGGCGCGGCGAGGGGCGCGGCGAGGGGCGCGGGTAATGGCGGCGCGTAATGGCGGTAGGGCGCGAGCCGGGAGGCCCGGCGGCCAAGCATCGCGCTGCCCGGGTAATGCGCGTGGGTAATATTGCGCGTGGGTAATGGCGGCGCGATCATGACATCGCGCCGGGTGCGCGGCCCTGCCGCGCACCGTGCCG
>JAEDLN010000191.1 GCA_016295275.1 Kiritimatiellia bacterium | reverse complement strand
GCGGTAGGGCGCGATGTCCCCATCGCGCCGCCGCGCCTCGGCGCGGTGCGCGGCTAGGCATCCTCGCTCCCTCGCCGCGTGCAATCAGGCGCTCCCGTGGTCTGTTCCCGTGGTCCAGTCCCGTTGCGCGCCGCCGTGCCCCGTGCCCGTGCCCCGTCGCGGTAGGGCGCGATGCTTGGCCGCCGGGCCTCCCGGCTCGCGCCGCCGCGTCCCGTGGTGCGGTCCCGTCGCGCGCGCACACGCCCGCGCCGTTGCCCGTGGCGGCTCACCACCGCGATGCTTGGCCGCAACCGCCCGTGGGGTTCCCCACCCTCCCGGCTCGCCACGCCGCACCCGGCCCGCATGCAAAACGACCGCTCGCGGTTGAATCCGATTCTCCTTTTGACTAAACTAGACGCATATCCTTCATCTTACTCCACCACAAGCATCAATCAACTCCCGCGTAAATCAATGAAGTCCCCATCTATTCCGCGCCCCGAATACCCGCGCATGCAATTCCGCCGTGAAACTTCCTGGCTGAACCTGAACGGACCCTGGCAGTTCGCATTCGATCATGGAATGTCGTTTGCAGAACGGGAAATCTGGAAACAGAAAGAGAATTACCCCCTTTCGATTCAAGTCCCATTCCCCCCGGAAAGCGAACTCTCCGGTATCCGTGAAAAAGATTTCTGCGACTCCGTTTGGTATCGCCGCGAAATCGTCATTCCCGCCGATTGGACCGGCAAAAACATCCTTCTGCATTTCGGGGCTGTCGATTACTACGCCCATGTTTACCTCGACAACGAGGAGGTCGGCTACCATCACGGCGGCAGCTCGTCCTTTACCATCGATCTGACCCCATTCGCCAAGCCGGGAACGACACAAGTCCTGGTCGTCCATGCACTCGATTTTACGCGAGACCCCACACAACCGTCCGGCAAGCAATCTTCGCTCTACCGCTCGCATGGTTGCCTCTACACGCGCGTCACCGGCATTTGGCAGACCGTTTGGATGGAAGCCGTCGCTCCTTGCGGATTGCAAAACTGCGTCATCACACCCGACCTCGTGAATGAACAGGTTCTCTTCCGCCCGCAGCTCCTGACTCCCTCCCCGGAACGCCCGCTCCGTTTCACGGCAACCGTCACTCTCCCCGATGGCAAAACGGCGCAGACGTCATGCGATATTTGCAATGCCGCTTCGGTTGCGCTCCCGTTGCCTTCGCCACGTCTCTGGTGCCCTTCCGATCCGTATCTCTATGAAACGGTTCTCGAAATCTCCGATCCCACCGGAACGGTCATCGATCGCGTCGAATCCTATTTCGGAATGCGCTCGTTCGACATTCGCGGCAATCGTTTCTACCTGAACGGAAAGCCGATCTACTTGCGCTGGATCCTCGACCAGGGATTCTACCCGACCGGCATCTGGACCGCCCCAAGCGACGACGATCTCCGGCACGATATCGAACTCTCGCTCCAACTCGGTTTCAACGGAGCACGCCTCCACCAAAAGGTCTTCGAAGAACGCTTCCACTACTGGGCCGATCGCCTCGGCTATCTCACAAGCGCCGAATTTGCCAGCTGGGGTATCGATTACTGGGAACGCCCCGCTCAATACAACTGCGTCCGCGAATGGCTCCAGATCGTGCAACGCGACCTGAATCACCCCTCCATCGTCCTTTGGACGCCCATGAATGAAACGCGCGACGTGCCGCACGCGAAACTCTTCGACTACCGGGCCTTTATCTTCGATTTGTACAATCTGACCAAGGCCCTCGACACAACGCGCCCCTTCCACGATGCGAGCGGATACTCCCACGCCCTCACCGACGTCTGGTCCGTCCACCCCTACGAAAAGGACGGTCGCGATTTGATGAAATTCATCCATCCGCAACCCGGTCAATGGAGAAAAACGTACGACAATGAATGCGGCTTCCACGGTCAGCCGTATTTCGTGGACGAATGGGGCGGCTTCCGCTATCTCCCGGAAACGGAACGTTCAGCCACCGAACCCGGATGGGGATACAATGGACTGGCTCCCAAATCGCCGGCCGAACTCTGCGCCCTCATCGAGGATCAGGCGAAGGCCATGGCCGAGGATAACGAAATCGCCGGTTGGTGCTACACGCAGCTGACCGACGTCGAACAGGAACAGAACGGCGTCTATACTTACGGCCGCAATGAAAAGTGTCCGACCGAAATGCTGAAAAAAGCCCTCGGCTGGAAACCGGCTTGGTCGGAATATTGATGCCCCGCTTCGCCGAGGCGTCCGGCCCGGAGAAACGACAAAGAAAACACCTTTTGCCCCCGCAAAAGGTGTTTTCTTTTCTGTTCCATGGTTCCGCGTGGCGATTAGGTCTCTTCCGGACGGTAGACGTCCAATATCTTGCCGATGATGTTGGAGGTCGACAGCCCCGGCACCATGTCGGCTAGAACAACCTTGCCTCCGTGCGCCTCGACGGCTTCCCGCCCCGAAACATAGTGCGCCCAGTCCTTTCCTTTTACGAGCACATCGGGCAGCAACCGCTCGATCAACGCCTTCGGTTCGTCTTCATCGAAAAGAACGACATAATCGACAAACCGGAGGCAGGCCAGCAACTTTGCCCGATTCCCCTCATCGACAATCGGGCGCTTTTCCCCTTTGTTGCGGCGAACCGACGCATCCGAATTCAAGCCGATGCAAAGCGCATCGCCCTGGCGGCGCGCAAATTGCAGATAGGTGACATGACCTGCATGCAATATGTCGAAGCACCCATTCGTAAAAACAAGCTTTTTTCCGGCTTTGCGGAGTCTTTCCCGCTCGGCAAGCAACTCCGGAAGCAACAGTATTTTTCCTTCAAGCTCCATGGAATGTCCTTGCTTGGAAGATCGTTAGTACAGCCCCGTGACGCGGCCCGTGGCAACGTCTACGTCGATCCTGCGATACGCCGGATCGGAACCCGTTCCGGGCATCAGCTTGATGCCTCCCGCAACGGGAACGACAAAGCCCGCTCCCTGATACACGAGAAAATCGCGAATCGGCAACGTCCATCCCGTCGGACGCCCCCGCAATTCCGGATCGTGCGACAACGAATACTGCGTCTTGGCCATGCAAACCGGATACTTCGATAACACCGGATCGGCAAGCAATGCGTCCAATTTCACGCGCGCTTCCGGTCCGTACTCGACGCCATCCGCACCGTAGACCTCCGTCGCAATCCGCGAAATCCGCGCGTCAAGCGGCTCGTCATCCTCGTACAGAAAGGCAAAGCGATTCGGCTGCGAGGCCGCTTCCACGACCGCTTTCGCCAAATCCAGCGCACCTTCGCCACCGAGCTCCCAATGCCGCGAAACCGCAAAAAACGCACCTTCTTTCTCCGCAATGCCACGCACGAGATCCCACTCCGCCTGCGTGTCCGTATGAAAGGCATTCAAGCAGACAACCGCCGGAATCCCGGCACGCCGGACAATGCGCAAATGCGCCCGCAAATTCTCGCAGCCCGCTTCCACAAGCGCCAGATTCTCCTTCGTATAGGCTTCATCAAGCGCAACACCGGGCTTCACCGCCGGACCGCCGCCATGCAACTTGAGTGATCGGATCGTAGCGACAATGACAGCCGCATCGGGACGCATGCCCGTAGCACGGCACTTGATGTTCCAGAACTTCTCGAAGCCGATATCGCTCGCAAAGCCGCTCTCCGTAATGACGTAGTCGCCCAAATGCGCGGCAATGCGGTCGCCGATGACCGAGCTCTGGCCAATGGCAATATTCGCAAACGGTCCGGCATGGACAAATACCGGCTGCCCTTCCAACGTCTGCATCAAGGTTGGATTGATCGCACGCACCATCCAGGCGGTCATCGCACCGTCGACTTCCAAATCCGCAGCCGTCACCGGAGCGCCGCTCTTCGAATAGGCAACCACAATGCGCCCCATCCGAGAACGCAAATCCGCCAAATCCCGCGAAATGGCCAAAATCGCCATCACTTCGCTGGCAACCGAAATGTAGAAGCCGGACTCCATTTCATAGCCGTCCATCTTGCCGCCGCGGCCAATGATGATGCTGCGGAGCGCTTGCGCACAGAAATCGATCGCCCAACGCATCTGGACGCGCTCCGGATCGATGTCCAACCGCTTGAGACGGCGCTTCGCCAACTGCGCATCGTCGTAATTGCGCTCATGCTGCATGCGGGCGCTCAATGCGGTCATACACAGATTGTTTGCATTCGTGACCGCATCGATATCCCCCGTCAATCCCAACGAAAGCGGCGCCAAAGGCAGACATTGCGCCAAGCCGCCACCCGCCGCTCCGCCTTTGATGTTGAAGGTCGGTCCGCCCGACGGCTGCCGGATTGTCGCAATGGGATGATGCCCCAACAACCCAAGCCCTTCCGTGAGCCCGATCGTCGTCGTCGTTTTCCCTTCGCCCAATGGGGTCGGTGTCATCGCCGTTACATTGATGTACTTGGCGCGAGGCTGAACCGAAGAAAAACGCGTCAATACCGAATGCGCATCGATTTTTCCG
>JAEDLN010000190.1 GCA_016295275.1 Kiritimatiellia bacterium | reverse complement strand
ACGGCAAAATTTTTTGCACTTCTATTGCTTCTTTATCACACATAAGCAAAGAGTCCCGGTTTATCGTATGCAAAACGAGGCTTCTTTCCAATGTTTATGGATTGGATTCGATTGATATGGAATTTTTCGTCATTTTCATCGTCATTTATGCCGTGAGTCGATTGATCGGCAAATTTCTGCCGGGCGGATCGGATTTGTCGGAAGAGACGCAGGAGAACATCAACGACCAAGCTATTTTTTGGGATTCTTTGCTGACGCTGATCGCGGTTGTCATGAAGGCGGACGGGGAGCTGAAGAAAAGCGAGCTCCAAGTGGTCAAAAATGTTCTTCAGGGCATGGTATCCGCGGATGAGGCGCAGGAGCTCCTGTACCAATTGCGGGAAAAGCTGAACGGTCCGCTCGATGGTTGGGATGCCGATTCTCTTCTGCTGCGGCAGAATGCGTCCTATTCGATCCGGCGGGATTTTGTTCTCCATTTGCTGTTTATGATTTCAAGTGCGGATGGAACCGTTTCGGCGGAAGAACTCGGCATGTTGGAACGGATTTCCATCCGGCTTGGCATATCCGCGGAAGATTTTCAGAGCAAGAAATCGGAATTCGGTTTTGCGGAATCGAACGATCGTTCCAACGGCTCGAACCGGAAATCCTATCGCACGGAGCAAAATCGGATTTCGTTGCGGGATGCCTATCGGCTTCTGGGCGTCCGGGAACAGAGCACCGACGAAGAAGTGAAGAAGGCGTATCGCGTCCATGCGATGAAGTGCCATCCCGATCGGGTTGCGAGCATGGGACCGGAGGCTGTCAAAAAAGCGACCGTCGCCTTTCAGCAGGTACAAGCCGCCTATGAAGCGATTCGAGCGGCTCGCGGCATGACCTGACGAGAAGGAAGGGGCTTTGCGCCGACGGCAAAGCAATCGAGAACCGCTTGCATTCTCCGGTATTTCGGAGCCGGTTTTGCATTCGAATTTCCGCTTTTGATGCCTAAAATCGAAGAGATTGGATTTTTTTGCAAATTGTACTTGCCACGGAAAAACATCTTTGCTATCATCCTACCCGTTGTCACCGCGCAGGTGATGATGCAAAAACCTTTTTGGGGGGGTGGCGCAATTGGTTAGCGCTCCGGACTGTCGATCCGGTGGTTGCGGGTTCGAACCCCGTCCTCCTCGCCATTTTTCAGCAGGTAGCAACTCACGTGGCTGCCTGCTTTTTTTGTTCTCAAGATTCCGCTCATCGATTTCACCGATTATGGAAACACTCAAGCTTATCGTTTTGGCGCTCGTACAGGCGCTGACGGAATTTCTGCCGGTCAGCAGTTCCGGGCACTTGGTTTTGGCGAAGGAATTGCTGGATATCGAGTCCAAGGGTGTTTTGCTGGAGCTTTTGCTGCATGCGGGAACGCTGGGATCGGTTTGCGTCTATTACCGGAAACGGTTGTGGAAGCTCGTTTCGGGTCTTTTCCGGTTGGAACGGACCTCTTGGCGGTATGCGCTTTACATGTTGCTCTCCATGGTTCCGGCGGGGCTTCTGTATGTCTGCGGCGGCGATCGGGTATCGGAGATTTACGAGACGTCGGGAGTGGTTTGCTGGCTATTGGTCGCGAATGGGCTGTTTTTGCTTTCGACGGGGCTGTTCGAGAAGCGGTGGCGGCGTCGGGCGGAAGGAAAGGACGTTGCGGCGGGGGCGGCGGAGACGGCGCCGGAGCAAGGGGGGCTTTCTTTTTGGCGTGTTTTGGCCATGGGGATCGGCCAGGCGATTGCCGTTTTGCCGGGCATTTCGCGTTCCGGCACGTCCATCAGTGCGGGGCGTTTTGCCGGGTTGGACTCGCGGATTGCGGCGGAGTTTTCGTTTGTGATGTCGATTCCGGTGATTGTCGGTGCGGCGATTTTGGAGTTTTTGGAGGCCTTGGAGACGGCGCATGCGACGAATGCATCTCTGGCGGGCGGTTTTTCGGGGTTTGAGCTATTGTCGGGCATGGTGGTTTCGTTTGTTGCCGGTTATTTGGCGCTTGTCCTGTTGATTCGGATGATCGGGCGCGGTCGTCTATGGGTTTTCGGCGCGTATTGTCTGATAGTCGGTTTGCTTGCGGCCGCCTTTGGAATCTAGCGGTAGCGCAAACGACCAAAAGTTTGGTAGAATGGCGGGTATGAAGACGGCGCACTTTTCTTTTCGGTTTCTGGTGTACTGCGGCTTGGTTTGCGCGACGGCCTTTGCCGTTGCGGATCCGGTCGATTCCCGCACGGCGGAGGACCGGCGTGTTTTTGCGGATGCGCTGTACAAACGCGAGTTGTATGCGCAAGCGGCCAAAGAATACCGGAGCCTGCTCCAGGCGTTTCCGAACCAGGCGGATGCGGATGAAATCTATTTTCGCATGGGTGAGGCGTTTCGCCTCTCCGGCGATGCGGTAGCCGCCATCGAAGCGTTTACGCCGGTGGCGTACAACGAGGCTTCGCCTTGGCGAGAAAGCGCGTTGTTCAAACGCGCCTATCTGTTCATGGTTCGGAATCAGTCGTTGGATGTCGTAGAGATGCTGACCGATCTGCTGAAAATCGCCAAGAAGCCGGAAATCCGGGAAATGTCGCTTTACTACAGGGCGTCGGCGTTGGAGCAGATTGGCAAGACGGAGGAAGCGATTGCCGATTTGGAGCAGCAGCTGCGCGAGTATCCGAATGGCGTCATGCGCGACAATGCTCGCCTTTCGCTCGGGCGTATTTTCTCGTTGCCCGGAAAGTACCACGATTCGGCCCGGGCGATTTCGCTTTTGCGGGAGATTGCCAAAGCGCCATCGGCACCCCGTCTGGGGGCGGAGGCCGTCTTTTTGCTGGCTTCGAATGATTTTTCCAACAAGGATTACAAAGCGGCTTCCGACGGATTTGCACGGTTATTCAAGGAATATCCGGACGATTCCCGCATTCCGGAGGCGCGCATTCGCGCCGCATGGGCGTTTTGCAATGGAGGGCGTTATCAGGAGGCGATTGCCGTGGCGGAGGAGGCCCGGAAGGCACCCGGCGTCTCCGCAGCGGATGCCATTGAGTTGCGGTATATCGGTGCTCAGGCGCAGTTTCTTCTCTCCAACTTCGAGCAAGCCGGCAAGCAGTTTGCGGAAATCGCCGCGCTCCCGGATGCGCAGAAAAACGATTTTGGTATTCGCGCTGCGTATCAGGCCGCGCTCTGCCACTTCAAGCGCAACGACTATGTAGCCTGTCTGGAGGCGATTCGCCCCGTTCTGTCCGTTGCGAAGATTCGCGAGGATGCGTTGTGGCTGTACGCAGAGTCGTCCATGCTGGCGGGGGAAGAGATGTGGGACAACGCCGTGGAAGGGTATCGCCTCATCACGACGGAATATCCCGATTCGGCAATGGCCGCGGATGCGCTCTTCCGCTTGGGCGACTTGTACCAGAAAAGAGGCAATTGGCAGGATGCGTCGATTGCGTACCATCAATTGACCGAAACGTATCCGAAATCGGAGCTGGCTCCAAAGGCGCTTTTTGCTTCGGCCATTGCGTTGACCGAAGCCGGGAAGCATGAAAAAGCGCTTGTGGAGTGGATGACCTTCTTGCGGAATTATGCACAGCACGAGCTGGTGTCCGAGGCATTGTTCCGTCAAGGGTGCGCCTTGATTCTCTTGGGGCGGAATCTGGAGGCGCTGGACAGTTTCGACCGTCTGCTTCGCGAGTTTCCCAAAACTCGATATCGCGCGGAAGCCTTCTATTGGCGGGGTGTCCTGTTGCGGGACGGCAAAGACTATCCGGGTGCGATTCAGGCATTTCGCGATGCATTGGCGGCGCAACCTTCCGAAGAAACGCGGCTCAATGTCCGATTCGCGTTGGCGCTAGCCCTTCAGGCGAACGAGCAGGAGCTGGAAGCGTCGCAGCTTTTGCAGGAGTTGCTGGAAGGTCCGGCACGGGATCGCTTTACCTATGCGCAGTTGCGTTGGCTGGCGGAGTACCAGTACAGTCGCGAGAATTACGAGGGGGCCTCTCAAACGGCCCGGATTCTCATTCAGAAAGCGTCCGGCGATGTAAAATTACAGATCGGATGGGCATTGGTGGGGCGTGCGGAGCGTGCGTTGAATCATCCGGAAGAGGCCGAGAAGGCCTTTCGGATGGCTTGCAATCTGCCTGTCTATTCGGTTCTTTCGCCGGAATCCAATCTCCGGTTGGGAGAGTTGCTGCTCGCACGCGGTTCCGCGGATGAGGCCATTCAACACTTTCGGACAACCATCAAGATTTGCAAGAAGCCGGAGTTGCAGCCGTTCCGTACGCATGCGTACATTGGCTTGGGAGATGCAGAGCTTGCACGCGGAAACGAAGAGACGGCGCTTCGTTATTGGATGACGACCATTGCCATGACCGAGGATCCGGAATTGATTCCGCCCGTCCTGGAGAAGGCGATTCGTCTTGCCGAATCGCTGGGCCGTACGGATGACGCGGCGTTTCTGCAGAAAGAAATGGCCAAGTACGGCAACAAGCAATAGAAATCC
>JAEDLN010000189.1 GCA_016295275.1 Kiritimatiellia bacterium | reverse complement strand
GGCTTCACTCCCTAACAGCCAAGTGTCGAGCGCTCCATTTGACGGTCCAATCCAGACCGCCATGCTCCGAATTAAATTTTCCGGGATAAGGGTGGGTTCAGAATTTGAAAAACAAGTGACAACCTATCATAACGCGGGACAGAGCGGTGGCGTCGGCGAGCCGTAAACACAATCTGCGTATCGCAGGTACCGCATTCGCCGGATGCCCCGAATCGCAGGATTGCGGTTTGCAACCACAATCGGCGAGATTTTGATTATGCTGCCGTCGTTGGTGCAGGGGTATTTCTTCTGGTGTCGAGCACCTGGGTAAACACGATGACGATGAACAGGAGCAAGCATCCAAGGAGTTGAAGCCGGGTCATCCGATCGTGGCAGAAGAGCCACCCGCAGGTAAGAGCGAAGACCGATTCGAAGCTCATCAAAATCGCGGCGAGAGCTGCGGGACAGCGGCATTGGGCGTAGCTTTGGAGGGTGTATGCGATGCCAGAGGAGAGAATGCCGCAGTAGAGAACGGCGCCAAGGGCGTTTTTGAGATTTTCGGGACTCGCGAGGAGCGTCACTTCATTTTCCAAGGCAGAAAATACGGGGTAGGAGGATAGTCCGAAGATTTTGGAAAGGAAGTATCCTCCGAAGCAAAGAATGGCTCCAATGACGGCTCCGGTCAGCAATTGGATCACATTTAGCGCAAGCACATCCGAGCGTGGTGCGAAATGATCGATAGAGAGAATCTGGAAAGCGAAAACGAGTGCGCAGAGAATGGTTAGAATCTCGCCCCGACCGAACTGGAGTCGAAAATCCGTTCCGGCGGATCCGGTGGAGCAAATCAAAAAGAGGGCAACGATTGCGAAGAGGCTGCCGATCCAAATATAGAGACGTGGTTTTTGTCCCAGGAACATTTGCAAAATGGGAACGGCAAGGATGTAGAGAGTCGTCAGGAATCCGGAGACGCTTGGCGTTGTATGGCAGAGTCCGATTTGTTGCAATGTTGAGGCGAGAAACAGGCAACATCCGCAAACGAATCCCCCGAGAACGGTAGCCCGTTTTTTTGCTGGCGTCGAGGGGGCAATCTCCTTTATCCGGTTTCGAATCAACAGGACAAAGCTCAGGAATACGGAACCGAGAAGGCTTCTCGAAAGGGTAAATCCAAGAGGACCGAGGCTATCCATGCCCCATTTTTGCGCGACGAAAGCTGAGCCCCAAATAAAGGTGGTGATGAGCATCAGCAAGACCGGTATCAATTTTGACATGCGCAGAATCCTAACAAAACCGGGAGAAAAAAAGAACCGCGAAATCGCGGTTCTCAAAAGAAGTGTCGATGACGGGGGAAGGGAATTAGAGAATCTGGCAGAACGGAAGCGTTCCGACGAGCGGCCGTGCAAACTGCAGAAAGTCCAGAGTGACATCGGGGCGATCCGGAGCCAGAAATTCTTTGGGAAGGGAGCGCGTATTCTTGGCAACGGCCTGAACCGGTGCGGGAACGAAGGAAATGGCGTATTTCGCACCTGGGTTCCGGCGAATTGTGATGGTTGCCGGAGGCGTGTTTTCCGGTGTCGAGAGAACATATCGGACGGCTTCTCTGCCGACGGCTCTGGCTTCGATGGAGTCGGTTTCGGACGCGATTCCGGGAAATGTTCTCTGGAGATAGCCGAACGTATCTGCGCGGACGCGTTTTACGCCGGTTTTTTCGCGAACGACGCGGGCGAGATAATCGCCTAGAGCGCCGGTTCCGGAAAGTTGGAGATTGCCGTGCGAATCATGTTCGGTTGCAAAGCGTTCGGCGATGGTCCGTCCGTTTTCATCGCGAATGCCTTCGGAAACAGCGACAACGCAGCGTCCGAAGGTGGCGAGGGTATCTTTGACGTCCTTGCAGAAAGCATCCACGGAGAATGGCTTTTCCGGCAGGTAAATGAGATGCGGACCGTCATCGGGGCGGATGCGTGCCAAAGCGGATGCCGCGGTCAGAAAGCCGGCATCGCGCCCCATTACCACATCGATTTTTACGCCGCCGAGGGCGCGATTGTCGAGATCGTCGCCACGGAAAGCACAGGCGACAAAACGAGCTGCGGACCCATAGCCGGGCGTATGATCGTTTTCAAGCAGATCGCAATCGATGGTTTTCGGAATATGTCCGACTCGAATCGAGACATTTCTTTCGATGGCGCGCTCGGCAATGATGCGAGCGGTATCGGCGGAGTCGTTCCCTCCGATATAGAAGAAATATCCGACGCCGAGAGCAATCATCTTGTCAAGAAGAGTGTCGCATTCGGCGACATTCGGTTTGCGGCGACAAGAGCCGAGGGCGGAGGATGGCGTACGGGCTATTTCTTCGAGCATTTCATCGGACGGAACGCGCAAATCGACAAAATCGTTTGCATCGATGCCATCGATTCCATGGCGTGCACCGAGGATTCGCCCAATGCGTCCTTCGGCGGCGCGCGCTTCCAAGATGGCGCCAACGAGCGACTGGTTAATGACCATTGAGGGGCCGCCCGACTGGGCAATCAGCATGGCAGGGGCATTCATTGCGGAAATCGACGAAAAATAGGGTGATTTGTACAGCGGAAGAAACGCGGGGATCGTATCGGAAGTAGGGCGGAAAGTCAACTTGCAGAAGGGGGCGGTCGTTTCGTACGTATTCCCATTGGGAGGCGGGCGCATTGCCTCAAAGGAAGGGCGGGCGATGCCATATCCCAGATCTTCGAGATGTATCGGATTTCGGTTCTTCGCGCCGATAAAAAGAAACACATCCGCCGATTCCGACGGATGTGCATAGACGACTCGGCGATGCGAATCAAATACGTCCTTTCGAGCTTGGTATGCCGTGTTCGCGCGGATCCGGTTCGACCGCAACGCGAAGAGCATGGGCAAATGCCTTGAACATGCTTTCAGCGGCATGGTGCGCCTCATTTCCGTCCGTATGTTCAAGGTGAAGATTCATACGGGCAGTTACGCTGAGCGCTCGGAAAAATTCCTCAAAGAGACGCACATCGAAATCACGCACAAAGGTTTGCGTACACGAAGTCCGGAAGCGAAGAAACGGACGGCCCCCGAGATCGATTGCGCATTGGCAGAGTGATTCGTCCATTGGCAGCAGGAAGAAACCGTAGCGCCGGATGCCGCGGCGTTCGCCGAGTGCTTGGTTGAGGGCGTCACCGAGTGCAAGCCCGAGATCCTCGACACTGTGGTGGTAATCGACGTGGGTATCGCCCTTGAGGGAGATATCCAGATCGATAAGGGAGTGCCGAGCCAGAAGTTCGAGCATGTGATCGAGGAATCCGATGCCGGTATGAACGGTATTCTTACCGGTCCCATCGAGATCGATCGATAGGGAAATCGAAGTTTCCCGAGTTGTACGGGTGACGGACGCTTTTCGCATGGCGATAGAGTGCGGAAATAGTTAAACGCGAATTTCGGAAAGACCGCCTAGGAATGGCCGGAGTACTTCCGGAACGGAAACGGAGCCATCGGCGCGCTGGTGCTGTTCCACGATCGCGGGAATCAAGCGCGAAGTCGCAAGACCGGAGCCATTGAGCGTGTGCATGAATTCAAGTTTCTTTTCGCCGTTTCGACGGAAACGCATATTACCGCGGCGTGCCTGATAATCCATGGCATTGGAAACGGAGGAGCACTCTTTGTATTCGTTCATGGATGGGATCCAAAGCTCGATATCCCAAGTTGTCGCCATGGAAGCGGAGCAATCGCCTGCGGCCAGCTTGGAGAGGCGGTAGTGGAGACCGAGACCCTCGACGAGACGGCAAGCCTTGCGAATCAGGAGCTGATGCATTTCCTCGCTTTGTTCCGGAGTCGTGTAGGCAAACATTTCGACCTTGTTGAACTGATGTCCGCGAATCATGCCGCGTTCGGAGGTGCGATACGTGCCGGCCTCGCGACGGTAGCAAGGCGTATAGGCGAACATTTTTTTCGGGAGATCCTTTTCCTCGACGATTTCATCTCGAAAGAGGTTGACGAGAGCGGTTTCGGCGGTTGGGAGGAGAAAGCGGAAACTTTCTTCCTTGAGACGATATACGTCTTCCTCGAATTTCGGGAACTGTCCTGCCGTCAAGCCGCATTCGTAGTTGAGCAGATGAGGCGGAAGGATGAATTCGAATCCGTCTTTAAGATGTTCTTGGATGAAGTAATTGAGGATAGCCCATTCGAGTTGCGCACCGACGCCGCGATAGAGCCAAAAACCGTTGCCGCCCATGCGGACACCGCGTTCATAGTCGATGAGACCGAGTTTCGTGCAGAGGTCGACATGATTTTTCGGTTCGAAATCAAAGGTAGGTTTTTCGCCCCATACCGACATTACTTCGTTGGCTTCTTTCCCGCCGGGAACAACGCCGGGTGCCGGCATATTGGGGAGCGTGAGAAGGATGGTGCGTTGCTTCTCGTCGAGATCGGAGGCTTCCTTGTCGAGAACGGCGATTTTTTCGCCGAGAGTGCGCATGGCTGCTTGCATTTCAGACGTATCTTGTCCGGCCTTGCGGAGCGCGCCGATTTGCTTTGACGTCGTA
>JAEDLN010000188.1 GCA_016295275.1 Kiritimatiellia bacterium | reverse complement strand
GGCGCGAGCCGGGAGGCCCGGCGGCCGACCATCGCGCCGCCCGGGTAATGCGCGTGCGACAATGGGGCGCGTGCGGAAACGGGGCGGGGCGACGGCGCGGGCGGCGCACGGCAAGCGGGCGCGGCAATGAGTCGTGCGAGAAGAGGTGCTTTTGTGGAGGGTGTGTTGGTCCGGAGTGTGGAATTTGGGTTTAGGGGTTGTGTACGGTTGTATGCAGGTTGGTTTCGCAATTGTCGACAAAAAGTTGCGGAATCGGTTATTTTTCTACCCAAAAGGAGCGATTTTTGCTTTGGCACGTTTTCTGCTTTACGGAGAAGCAAGGACATTTGCACGTAGAGTCATTCTCTTTTCGGTGGCGCATTGTCCGTTTTCGCCCGTTTTTCCAAAAACATCAATCTTCTATTTTTACGATGAAAATCCGTTCACTCTTGCCGATGTTCGTTTGTTTTGTTTTTGCCGCGACGCTGATGGTTTTGCAGGCCCAAGAGTCGACGAATACGGTTGCGGCGGCAGCGGAAAGCGTTTCGGAAGCGGTTTCTGCGGTTCCTGAAGGAGCGGTTGCGGAGGACGAAGAAGTCACATGGGGGCGTCAATGGGCGGCCTACATTCGTCAGGGTGGAACGACGATGATTTTCATTGGACTTCTCTCGGTTTTGGGAGTTGGTTGTGCGCTTGAGCGCTTTTGGAATTTGCGTCGCAGCCGGATTGTTCCGGATGGATTTGCTTCGGACGTGATTCGGTTGTGGAACGAGAATTCCTTTGAAGGCGTGCGCGATGTTTGCGCGAAGAGCCGCAGCATGCTGGCTCGCGTTGTCGAGACGATGTTGGAGCATAAGGACAGCAAGGATGCGCAAGAAGTCAAGATGTTTGCCGAAGACAAAGCCGGGCGTGAGCTTCGGTTGGAGAATCGCAAATCGGCGATGTTGGCGACGGTTTCCACCATTTCTCCGCTTCTCGGTTTGTTTGGCACGGTTGTCGGTTTGCTCGGGGCCTTTGGCACGGTAGCTGCGATGGGCGAGATGGGCGATGCCTCGGTTTTGGCCGATGACATCGGCAAGGCGCTGGTGACGACGGTCGCGGGTTTGGCGGTTTCGATGCCGGCCTTGTTCGTGTATCAGATTCTGAAGAATCGTTTGGCTCTGTACGCCGTCGAGTTGGAGGAGCAGGTTGCCGATCTTGTCAACAAGATTTTTGTCGAGCGTCGTTAATCGAAGGAGGCTAGGCCATGGCGATTCGATTTGACGAAGAGGAGCATGTCGAGGTTCAAATGACCTCGTTGCTCGACTGTGTCTTTCTTCTGTTGATTTTCTTCTTGGTTTCTTCTCAGTTGAAGAAAGTCGAGAAGGAGCTTCCGATCACGTTGCCCGAGGCGAATCTCACGCATTCGGTGAAAGCGACGCCGGATTTGATTACGGTTTCGGTTGATGCGAACGGCCAGCTGTTTGTGAATTCCAAACCGGTCGGGGCCTCCGGGCTCCGGAGTGCGCTTCGGGACGCGGCGAAGGAGAATCCGGAGCGCAGGATTCGCATCAACGGCGATGTTTTTGCCCCATTCCGCAGCATTGTTCAGGTCTTGGACACTTGTCAAGGCGAAGGGTTGACGGTTGTCGGCATTCATACGGCGACCGACATCAAATAACGGAAGGAGGGTCCTTCGATGAGTCCAACCGATCAAACGGAAAATCCGGAGAAAGGGGGCGGAACGCCGCCGGGATCCGCACAAAAGCGAGAAGACGATTCGCTTCATTTGGGAATGCTGTCGGATGACATCCGGCGTCGCGAGATTCGCCGGCGCCGGGAGGATTCGGCATGGAGCGTTTTCTCTTTTCTGTTGCATGTTGCGTTGTTTTTGCTTCTCTTGTACTGCACGCCGGTCCGCGAGATGATCAAGCCTCCGGTGAAGGAGCCGCAAGTATCGGATGCGGCGAAGGATTTGTCTGCGGATCGCATTGAGCAGATTGCGCAGAACTTGAGTCAGGCGCGCGTCAACGAGCTGTTGCGGCAGATTGAGACGATGCAGACGATCTTGCACAACATGGACATGGTCAAGGCGGAGATCCAGCAGGATTACGATGCCTTTGCCGAGAAATCGGCGGAGTCTGCGCGCGATCGCATCGAAGAGATGATCGACCAGGTTGAAAAGGACCAGACGACCGGACTGGCGCGTCAGGAAGTCGTTCGCCAGAAATCGGAGCAGATTGCCGAGGCGGAGCGCAAGAACGTTGCCGAGAAGGAGGTTGCGAAGCAGCTTTCGGAGTTGTCCAGCGAGATTTGGTACAAGGATTCGATTGACGTCAACGAATCGCTTGCCAACGCCCAGAATTCGTTGGATCGGATTGCGACGGAGGCGGAGTTTGCCGGGTTCCAGGAAACCGAGAAGGTTGCCGAAGTGATGCGTCAGGCGCAGGTTGAAATCGCCCGCAATCAGGCGGCGGCCCAGCAAGTCGTTTTCGAGACGGCCAAGCGGCTGAGTTCCTTGCCGGAGATTCTGGAGACTATCGCCAAGCTGGAAAAACGGGTCGAGCAGGAGCAGGCGAACATCGAGCGGAGCAAGCAGGAGATTGAGAAAACCCGCAAGGAAATGGCGGAATTCAAGCAACGACAGGAGCAGCTGGCATCCGAAAAAACGAAGCTGGAAGAACGCCAAAAGGAAGCTGCCGCAAAGATGTGGGAGCTTGACAAGGAAAAGCGCGCCCAAGAGCAGGAGCTGGCCAAGGCCCGTCGCGAAAAGAACAACGAGCTGGCCAAGGAAAAGGAGACGCGTGTCCAAGAGCTTCGCAAGCAGCATCAGGATACCGTCAACGAGAACAATGCCTTGAAGAGAGCGGTCAGTGCCGCGGATAACCAAATAAGGGACCTCGAACGCCGGCAGGGGCAGGCACGGAGTCAAATCGAACGGAGCGAACGGGCGATGAAAAACGCCCAGACCGTGTTGGCCCGGGAGCAGGAGAAGCTCGCGTCCGAGCAGAAGCGGCAGAAAGAGGTCGAAAAGCTGGCGCACGAAAACAAGCCGGAGACCGTCAATCGCAGTTTGGCCGAAACGAAGCAGGCGCAGGAAAAGCTCAAGGAACGGTTGATGGTTCTTCGCGATGCGCTTGCCAAGGATGAAGCCAAGCCGGAGAAGTTGTCGAAGGACGAAAGGCAGGAGAACGAGCTTGTCTTGAAATCGGCCAGTCATGCGACTTTGGAGGAAGCGTATGAGATGGTTCGTGCATTGGAGGAAGCGGTAACGGTTTCCTTCAAGGAAGTCAAGGCGACGCAGATTGGCATTTCGAGCCGTGTTTCGTACGAACAGGCGCAGAAGCTGACGGACGTCGCCAAACCGGTTCGTGCCGAGTTGCCGGAGATTTTGCGAGAGGCGACGCCGCGCACCAAAGAGCAGCTGGATCGTCGCAAGGAAGCCGAAGCCCAGGTGATTCACGAGGCCGACAACATGGTCGAAGCGTCCGTATCCATGTTGAACGAGGCGCTGGCGATGGTTCAGCTTACGGCGAAAAGCGAGGCGGTTCCGGGAAGTCCGCAAAAGCAGGTGATGTGGCTGCGGGAGGAGGATTTTGCCGATCGCGCCTCGGAAGAAAAGCGGGAGCAGCGCATGCAGAGCATGATGGCTGCGGCGCAGCTGACTGCGACGATTGAGCAGGCGGCTGCGGAAGACGAAAAGAACCGTGCCAAGGACATGGCGGCGGTGATGGCGTCGGCGGATGCTGCAATGGTGCAAGAGCAGGGAGAAAAGCCCGGGGAGCCGGAGGCGCAGACGGGCGCGGACGGCTCCGGGGCTCCGTCGATTCCGTCGAAAGATGTCGGCGGGCAGTATGCGGCTTCGGTGCCGCCTGTTTTGCATGGCACAGGCGACGATCTTCTGCCGGGGAACATTCTCCGGACCCGCACGGATTCCGGGGACGGCATTCCGGCGCAGTGGATGTATATCAATTCCTGGTATGTCATCGGTCCCTTCCCGAATCCGGATCGCGTCAACCTGCGCCGCAAGTTTGCACCCGAATCGGTTGTCGATTTGGATGCCACCTACATCGGCAAAAACGGAAAGACGATTGCGTGGCAATTTGAGCAGGCCCGTTCTTCGGTTTCCCGTTGGGGCAAACCCAACCGGGCGGCGATTGTTCCCCGTTCGGCGGAAGAATACGGCATTTGGTATGCCTACACGGAGGTTTTTGTCGATGCAGAGTGCGATCTGTGGATTGCCGTCGGCTCCGACGATCGTTCCGATCTTTGGGTCAATGACATGAAGGTTTGGTCCTCCGGCAATGAGTTGAAGGCCTGGAATATTGTCGAAGGATATCGCAAGGTTCATTTCCGCAAAGGGCGCAACCAGATTCTCGTTCGTGTCGAGAATGGATGGTATTCGCTTGGCTGGAGTCTTTGCGTCAGTACGGGACCGGAGAAACCATCGTTGTAAACGGGCGCGGCGGCGCGGTGGCGAGCCGCCACGGGCGGTGGGCGGCGGGGCAGGGTGGAGCGGTCCCGCGGCCGTGCCGTGGGTGGGGCGAGCGGACGCCGTGCCCTG